>JBOHOS010000549.1:0-3435 GCA_050731295.1 Nitrospiraceae bacterium
AGTTCAGAAGGGAAGGAGAACGTATGGGACTTACTAGACGAAGAGACAGTTACTATGTCGAGTTTTCGGTTATAGACGATGGAAAGACCCTAAGTCTTGCTTTGCCAGGAACGGGCAAACTGAAACGGTGGAAAGTCGGTTGCCTGAACCGTCGATCTGCCAAGGATCAGGAGGCCTTGATTAAGACACGTCTGATGTCGGGGCAAGAAATCAGTCCATCTGCTGTGCGTGCTCACGCGATGACATTTCGAAACTGGGCGGACATCTATCTAGGACTAGAGGAAGTGCTGGCTTTAGACAGCTATGCCACCCGAAAAATTTGCGTTGATTGTCTTGTTGAATTCTTTGGCGATAAGCTCTTGACCGATATCACGCCGGAAGATGTACGACAGTACCGAGCGCAACGTGTCCAATATGCCGGGATAAAGTGTGGGCAGTGCTGGAAGAAAGGTCTTCGCCGTAAGCAATGTGCCTGTGGATGGGTGCGGCAAAATGCTGGGAAACCTGTTTCCATACAAACCGTCAACCATGATCACGCTGCTTTAATTACGATGTTGAACATCGCCCGGAGCCCAGCCTATCGACTGATATCCGATAACCCGGCTGCATGGGTTGATAAGCCTGATCCGAAAAATGAACGTGACCGCGTGGCAACACCGGAGGAATGGGGATTGTTGAAGCAACATGGTGCGCCACACCTTATTCGCTTTGTGACGATAGCTCATGACCTAGGTCCGCGTAAGGGCGAGTTACTCAAGTTAGAATGGCCCGATGTAGATATGCGCCGAAGGGAATTCAAGCTACGCGAGACGAAGAATGGCGAGCCGCGTCTTGTTCCTATGACAGATGACGTTTATGCTATCTTTGTCGCGTTATGGCAAGAGCGACGGCTAGACACCCAACGGGTGTTTCTGTATAACGAAAAGCCGTGCAAGTCGTTCAGGACCGCCTACCACGCGGCCTGTCGGCGGGCAGGCATTACGAATCTTCGGATTCATGACTTCCGGCATACGGCTTCGACGAATCTCCGCCGTGCGGGAGTCGATACGATGACCGCCATGAAGATTGTGGGGCATAAGTCGGAGAAGATGCACCGACGCTACAATCAGATCGTCCCTGAAGACCTTCACGCGGCAGCGGTGAAGCTCGACCGGTACACGGCTAACACGCTAATAACACTTGCTAATTCCGAGGCAGTTGGGCATTCTGTAAGTGCTTGTAATGATGGCGTCGGGGCGTAGCGCAGCCTGGTAGCGCACTCGCTTGGGGTGCGAGAGGTCGGCCGTTCAAATCGGCTCGCCCCGACCATCGACGGTGGTTCTCGAGAGCCTCGTTCTCTATGCAAGATCTTTTAACAGGTCGATGTTAGGCTCAGCGGTGTAAGCACGTTTCAATTTCACCCACGCGCCATGTGAAGCTGCCTCGAGCAGCTTTTTTTGTCTCAGATGTACGCATGAATATTCTTGTCACCAACGATGACGGGATCGCCTCGCCTGGCCTGCACGCGCTGGCCGCAGCGATGAAGAAGGTGGGGACCGTCTATGTGGTGGCTCCGGAGCGCGAACGTGGAGCGGTCGGTCATTCCTTGACACTTCATAAACCGCTCCGGGTCAATAAAGTGGACACGCGATTCTTTTCGGTCAATGGCACGCCGTCGGACTGTGTCACATTGGCGGTCAAGCAGATGCTGCGCGTCCGCCCCGCTCTGATCATTTCAGGAATCAATCGAGGCGTCAATCTCGGCGATGATGTCACCTATTCGGGAACCGTCTCGGCGGCGCTCGAAGGGACTCTGCTTGGAATACCGTCCGTCGCCGTTTCACAGGACGGCCGCGGGGATTTCAAGTTCCACACTGCGGCTGTCTATGCGCTGCGGGTGGTGAAGGCGGTGTTGCAACATGGATTGCCGGAGGAGACCTTTCTGAATGTCAATGTGCCGAATCGGCCACTCGATGCCATTGTCGGCGCCAAAATCACCTCGCTGAGTCGGCGCCGCTTTGTTGATCCGGTGGTAGAAAAAGTTGATCCTCGAGGCCGGAAATACTATTGGATCGCCGGCACTCGCGAATCATGGGGACGCCAAAAAGATCCCGACTATGAAGCCGTGCGGCGTGGGCTGGTGTCCATTACGCCACTTCATTTGGATATGACGCACTACCAAGCGCTGGAACATTTACGGGCTTGGGAGGCCGGTCTTGCCACTGGAAACAGGGGAAGGGGAGCGCACCGGTCGGACTCCGGTCACCGCACTACGCGTGGGCGCAACTCTCGTGTTAGATAATCGCTGGGAGGCGTCACTCTCCCATTCTGAGGCCCCACAAGGCGTTCTGGGGCCAAAGGATTTAATCTCAGCATGCTGAAGATTCACAATACGATGACCGGTCGAAAAGAGGTATTTGAACCGCTCGTGCCGGGGGCCGTCCGTATGTACGTCTGTGGTGTGACCGTGTACGACGATTGCCATCTTGGCCATGCCAGAAGCGCCTTGGTGTTTGAGGTCATTCGGCGATATCTCGAAGAACTGGATTTTTCCGTGACCTTCGTGAAGAACTTTACTGACGTCGACGATAAGATCATACGCCGCGCTCAGGAACAGGGAGTGCCGTGGAACATCATTACGTCACGATATATCGAGGCGTACCATCGTGATATGGGTCGCCTCGGTATTCGGCCGGCGACAGTGGAGCCGAAAGCCACCGAGCATATGGCCGATATCATCGCATTGATTGAGCGGATCCTCGACAAGAGCGTCGCGTATCAAATGGGTCCGGATGTGTACTTTCAAGTCGAGAAGTTTCCTGCCTATGGACTTCTCTCGAAACGAAAGCTTAAGGATCTGCAGGCCGGCGCCCGTGTCGAGGTTGACGAACGAAAACGACATCCCATGGATTTCGTTCTCTGGAAAGGAGCCAAGCCCGGGGAGCCGTCCTGGCAGAGTCCGTGGGGACCGGGACGGCCAGGTTGGCACGTTGAATGTTCGGCCATGTCGATCAGACACTTGGGAGAGACGTTTGATATTCACGGGGGCGGGGCGGACCTCATCTTTCCGCACCACGAAAACGAGATTGCTCAATCCACTGCGGCGACCGGCAAGGAGTTCGCTCGGTACTGGGTCCACAACGGATTTGTGCAAATCAACCAAGAAAAAATGTCCAAGTCCTTGGGGAATTTTTTCACCATCCGTGAAATCTTTCAAAAGTACGGCAGCCGAGAGGATGTCACAGGTGAAGTGCTCAGATATTTTCTCTTAACGACGCATTACAGAAGTCCGTTGGATTTTTCGGACCTGACCCTTCAAGAAGCCAAAAAAGCGCTCGACGGGTTTTACGGGTTATTTCAGCGTCTTGAGGAGGCAGCTGGAAGATCTTCGGGTCCGGATGCACGGCTCGAAGAGGCAGTGGCGCGTATGGAAAAAGCCTTTTGTCAGGCTATGGA
>JBOHOS010000550.1:0-2029 GCA_050731295.1 Nitrospiraceae bacterium
GCGCTGCATGGCACAACTCCTCTCGTCCATCGGTCGTCTTCCTTGTTCTTGAACGACGATTGCAATCATCGCCTTGTCCATGATTGCAGTGAGGCCAGTTGAAGCGGTGCAATCTGAATACCTAGACGCGAACGCTGTATGACCGCGACTTCCGATCCAATTCGATACCTAACGCCATGATTATCTATTCGATGGAAACGATGACCCTAACTGTTGCGAATGGATGGGAAGCTTTTCCCCGAAGTTCGATCTGTTCAATAATGAACAGGCCGGAGAAGATTGTGTGATTCAGGCATCAGAGCCGTATGAACAAGACAGAACCTTCGACGGACGTGTTGCCGATCAATCGATCTGCGCAGAAGCGGTCGCCGAGATCATCACTGGGCTGGAAGTGAGGGCAACTCAATCACCATGGTGGGGGGCAAGCCGGAGACGCCGGCCGGTGGCCGGCGTGAGCGCTGCCGGCCATGTTTCTAAGACTGGCCTCACTACTTGTGTTGCCGGTCATGCTTCTGTTTGTGGGTAGCCCGACTGTTATGATCCAGCGAACGGTTCAGCCGCTTTCGCTCCTGTTTGGTCACCCGTCCATCGGCTTTAGCCCGGGCTTCGACATCTTCAATCCGATCCATGTGCCGGTTCATCCGATTTGCCTCGCGCTCGGTCAATTGTCCGCTCTCGACTCCTTGCTGAATCCGCTGTTCCTGGTTTTCTATGCGCTGATCAATGACCGGCGTGTCGGTGCTCTGGGCAAACGCCGTCCCGCTAATAAGGATTGAACCGATGACCAAGCCCAAGAATGTGTGCGTCATCATGACCTCCAACGTGAATGGTGAGCCGTCCCGTTTATAGGTGATACCACCTAAACTCGTATTTGCCAAGCTGAACAGCGGCATGGAAAACATCTCACTGCACCATCCGCTATCCAGCACCGTTGGTATCATGAACGGATGAATGGCCAAACGGTTGACTGGACAACACGCCGCTTTTTCGAAGGCTTGGAAACTTCTCTCCTTACATGGCGTCTGGTCTGGAACAGTTTGTCGGAAACCATTATGCTTTGCGCATGAAGCAGACCCTCTCTCGCGCTCCGCGAGTGTTGGCGGCCGGCGATGCTGCGCTGACGATTGAGTTTGGCTCGACGATCGATCCGGCCAGCAATGCTCGCGTAGTCGCGTGCGCGCGGGTCGTGGAGGGGCTGTCGATACCCGGCGTCGTCGAGATTGTCCCGACCTACCGCTCCCTCACGGTCTATTTCGATCCGATAGCGATTGATTCCGCATGGCTCGCAGAGCGCCTCGAGGCGCTGGCCCGCTCGGTTCCCGCGGACGCCTTGCGTTCATCACGGACAGTCGAGATCCCAGTTCTGTATGGAGGGGAATACGGACCTGATCTGCCGGATGTCGCCGCCTTTGCCAAACGCCGAATTGAAGACGTCATTGCGCTGCATGGGTCGGTGACGTATCGCGTCTACATGCTCGGGTTTAGCCCTGGCTTTCCCTATATGGGACAAGTCCCTGATGAGATAGCCATGCCTCGCCTGGGCAGCCCGCGAATGAGAGTGCCGGCTGGCTCGGTCGGTATTGCCGGCTCACAGACCGGTATCTACCCGATCGAGAGCCCGGGCGGTTGGCGGCTGATCGGCCGGACACCGCTTCGGTTGTATGACCCGAATCGGCCGACACCATTCTTGCTCAAACCGGAGGATTGCGTTCGTCTTGTGGCAATCGATCGACAGGAGTACGACCGGCTCAGCCAAGAGAACGGCTGAGCCGAATGCTAAATGAAACATGCAAAAATGAAAACCTTGATCAGTCTTTTTCTGTTTTGCATTTTTAATTTGTAATTTCACATTGGTGTCATACATGCGCATTGATCTCAATTGCGACATGGGGGAGTGTGTCGATCCCGACCGCCAGATACAGGAAGAATGCATCATGCCCCTGGTAACGTCCATCAGCATTGCCTGCGGGTTTCACGCCGGGAATCAGGATCTCATGCGGCGCACGATCCGGCTCGCGCGCGCGTATGG
>JBOHOS010000551.1:0-1274 GCA_050731295.1 Nitrospiraceae bacterium
CTGATACGGTTATCCCCGTAGCAAGCTACGGGGAATTACAAGTTAAACCGGCATGAGAATTTCCGTCTTCCCTAATAACAAGTATCTATTTCTTTTTTCCGGATACGAGGTACCTTTAGTCAGGAAGGTTGGTCCGGCAAGAAGGCGGTCTTCAATCCACAATTCATCAATCTGGAGGGAGTAATGGGATTACCTAGTTCTCGATCCCGGTGGTGATTGGAGCGGGATGCACGAAGCAAATATATCGGCTCCTCTCGCCGTCCGGGCAGAGCGAGCTGCAGGTGTTCCATACTGGCTCAAGTCTGCCCGTCGAACAGAAGAGCCGACATCGAAGGCCTCAATGAGCGCAAGGCCAGAATCCGGTACGTGGGAGGAGAATGATGAAGACCAATGATCCTGATCGCTGCCCCTCAGGCCATGATTTGACGAGCAACGAACAGCAGAGAGTCGTTCAGTGCCAAGGGTCAATCCACCACCGCGGCGAACATTTCTTCACTGAAGACCACTATACCGTGCGATGGAGTGAACCAAGCCGACACGCAGCTTAACGAGAAACAGTCCATCATCTGACAAGCCTCACCGTGGCATTTTGCGCCGGCCGCGTTCCTAGACTGTACAGTTCGTTCAACCTACGGAGGATTTGCATGAATGACTGGTTTCCATTAGGCGTTATTGGTATAGGCTTGCTCATCATTGTCTTGCGTCTCCTCCCACATAGACATCGGCAGCCTCGTTTGGCTCACACGCTCCTTGCTATTCATGTGATAACGAAGACCTTTGGTGAGTAACTGGAAAAGCGGTATCACGACACGCAGCCGATTCGCCTTCCTGTGTTCAACCACCTTATTGCGAAGCGACTAGCCAACCTAGCTGCTTAAAATTCTTTTTTCAGGAGATCACTACTATATGATCGTGCTCCACTAATAACAGACGATTTAGGTGAGTTTGACCTTCCCCCGTTCGCTACACCAGGGCCAACGAATTTGATTGATGTGCAGCCTGGGACCCTTCTTGATGGCTGTTGATGAACTCCATGGGTGTCACATCCCCAAGTATGCTGTGCGTCCGCTCCTCATTATATTCACGACGCCAGGCTTCAATAACAACCTGCGCCTCGTGCAAGGTCACAAACCAGTGCTCGTTCAAGCACTCATCCCGAAACTTGCTGTTGAACTTTCGATGAACGCATTTTGGACTGGTTTCCCCGGTTGGATGAAGTGGAGTGTCACCCCATGCTGACAGGCCCACGCGTCCAAGGCGTTCCCTGCGAATTC
>JBOHOS010000552.1:0-1359 GCA_050731295.1 Nitrospiraceae bacterium
GGGTTGCCCGTTGGGTTTTGTTGGATCCCACACGATTTTTCCGTGGAATCCTACCTCCGAAACAATCACCTCTGCTAAAGCTCGAATGCTAATTTCCTCGCCTGTTCCTAGATTGACTGGTTGATCCCCATCATAGCATTCAGTCGCGAGCAGGATGCCTTCAGCTGCATCTTCTACGTATAGAAATTCGCGAGTCGGAGAGCCGTCTCCCCACAATAGAATCTCGTGTTGTCCGCTATCCTTCGCTTCAACACACTTACGAATAAGTGCAGGAATGACATGCGAGGTTTGCAGGTCAAAGTTATCTCTGGGACCATACAAATTGACTGGCAACAAGTAAATGGCATTGAATCCATACTGTGCGCGATAGGCTTGCGCCTGCACCAACATCATCTTTTTCGCTAACCCATAGGGGGCGTTCGTTTCTTCAGGGTACCCCTTCCACAGATCATCTTCCTTGAACGGAACTGGAGTAAACTTTGGATAGGCGCAAACTGTGCCGATGGCAACAAACTTTTCTGCTCGGGATTGGCGAGCATACTCGATCAGTTGAATGCCCATCATCGAGTTATCATAAAAAAACCGTCCGGGGTTCTCTCTGTTTGCCCCTATACCACCAACCACTGCCGCAAGGTGGATGACAATATGAGGTGCGGCATCTTTGTAAAGACGGATAACCGCATCACGATCACGCAGGTCGTACTGATGAGACCGCGGGACCACGACGTTTCGGCAGCCACGCTGCGCGAGTTTTTCGACGACACACGCGCCCAAGAAGCCGGCTCCTCCTGTTACGACCACCCGCTTTTCTGCCCATCGCATCATGTCACAAGCCCTGCTTTTCCTTAGGATGTAAGGCCGTCACATCGGCATCCACCATGAGTCGAACCAATTCTTTGAATGTCGTCTTGGGTTGCCACCCTAATTGTTGACTGGCCTTACTAGCATCACCGATGAGCAAATCCACTTCTGCAGGACGATAGTATTTCGGATCAATTTCAACGTGATTCTTCCAATCAAGTCCCACACAGGAAAAAGCCTCTTCCAAGAACTCTCTGACCGAATGCGTCTCCCCAGTGGCAATTACGTAATCATCGGGGTCTTGTTGCTGAAGCATGAGCCACATCGCCTCGACGTACTCTTTTGCATACCCCCAGTCACGTTTCGCATCGAGATTGCCTAGATACAATTTATTCTGTAATCCTGACTTAATTTGCGCGACAGCGCGGGTAATTTTTCTGGTGACAAACGTCTCCCCTCGACGAGGAGATTCATGGTTGAACAGAATGCCGTTACATGCAAACAGGCCATAGCTTTCTCGATAGTTAACGGTCAGCCAGTAAGCGTAGACTTTCGCTG
>JBOHOS010000553.1:0-2450 GCA_050731295.1 Nitrospiraceae bacterium
GGTCTGGATCGGCACAGTAGGAGCGCTGGGAGATTTTTGGGTCCGACGGGCACACGCCGGCTTTCGACTGGCGCTCGACGCAGACGAGCTCACGATCCATCTCAACCGGAACGCGGCCGATCTTGGATCCGATCTCGCGCTCGCTCTTCACAATCGGAAAGGGACTGCAATGGAGGTTCGTATCATCGATGCCGCCGGGGCGGTCGTCCCGTATCGCACGATCGAACGCGCCGGCGCGAGCCTGCTGCTCTTGCAGCCGGATCTCGCCGCCGACCGATAAAGAGCCGCAGCGATCTTTTCCCAATCAGCCGCCAAGCCGATGTCTCATCCAGTACCAGAGCAGGGCGAGCAGGAGACCCGTAAGAACCAGGGCGGCCGCCACATTCCACTGAAGCGCACGTGGTGTCCAGAGGGCTCGCCAAAGGCTTGCCATCACGCCCGCCCGAGGATTCGACAGGCGAGCCCGCACCTGAGCCGCCAATCCCGGCGGAGCCACATGTCGAGGGAGCTGACTGGCCTCGACAATCATCCCCTCTGTATCCAGCAGGTGACGCTTCAGGGCCATGTCCTGATCGAGCATTCTGAGAAACCGGATGCGTTCCTCGGCGGTCAATTCGTTATCGACGAACCGCTGCATGAGGATTTCCCGCTCATCCATGTCCGGCGCCGAGTTTCCCTTATCCGTGGTCTCGCAGCCCGATCAGTTCTTCGCACAGCCTGCGACGAGCTTTGTACACCCGCATTTTCGCGGTCTCTCGGCCGACCATCAGAATGTCGCCGATTTCTTCGTAACTGCATCCTTCGACGTGTTTGAGGATGAACGCTTCTCGATGCAGAAGCGGGAGCCGTTGTACGGTTTGGTCGAAGCGGTGGGGCGCCTGCTCATGAGGGTCCTGCGAGGCAGGCGCATAAAGAGCCATCATCTCGGCATCTGAATCGCCATCTGCCGACTGCTGTCCGGCGTGGCCGCTGCGAAGGCAGGTGTGGCAGCGGGTCACGGCGATGCGAAAGAGCCAGGTGGAGAATCCTGATCCGGCTTGAAACGCGGACATCGTCTGAAACGCGCACACGAACGTCTCTTCCGTGAGATCGCGAGCGGCGGGCCCGGGCCCCACCATGTGGCACACCAGACTGAATACGGCGTCGGCATACCGTTCGACTAGCGTTCCGAAGGCATCGCGGTCCTGTTTCAGACTACGCGCGATGAGCTCCGGTTCATCGGAGGCATGACCCTGCCGCATCTTCACTCTCCGCTTCACTTAAAAGCGGTAGCTCAGGCCGCCCGTCAACCCGTAATCGGGTGCGCCGCTCGACAGTCCCATGAGGACCGACGCATTCATGCGGAAGGCGGAGGTCGCCTTGTAGTTCATGGCCACCAAGACGTCTCGCGGATTGTTCAGGCCTTGGAGGAGCGCCCGGTATTCTTCGTAGTGAACACTGCCCAACAACTTCCGCGTGAAGTAATACCCGAGACCGAGGTCATAGTTCCACTGATTGCGCAGCGCCACCTGGTCGGGCTTGCCGATAAACGTGTAGCCCACGTCCGCAAAACTCACCACATTCTCGGTAAGCTGTTTCGTCAGTTCCACGCCGAATCCCTTATCAAATTCCCCGGTGCCCAATCCGCGTTTCTCATCCGCCGTCGGGATTTTGAGCCGCGCCATCAGCGTGATCAAAGGTAGGAAGTTGCGCTCCTCCACAACAGAATATCGCCCGCGCAGGATAATATCCCCCAATCCATCTTCATTCGTCGCCGCAGGCAGCACGTTGCCGGGTGTCTTGTCCCTCGAGCTTCCGGCGATTCCGCTCAGACCGGTGATACTCGTCCGATTCGGCACGCCTCCCACCAGCGTCACGGAGCCGTTGCTGGTGACGCTGACGTAAGGAATGACCAGCGCCACGTCCCCATTGGCAAACAACCGGCGGACGGTCAGGGGAACATAGAGCGAGGTCGTCGGTGTGGTGGTTCCAAAATTGCCGGCGGTGTACGTCGGCGACACGCCGACTTGCCAGCGCTCATCCTGACTTCGGGTCACGCTTGGAATGAAAATGAGTGCCGACAGGCATGACAGAACGAAGACTCGCGCGACAGAATGTGAATGTATCATCGTGTACGGATCCCGAAGTGAGCCGGATGTTCAATCCGTGCCGCCAGCAAGAAGATACGTGAAATTGAAGGCGACAAACAAGGCGGGCGCCAAACTCGAACGCCGTTTGTCCGATCCGAGACGCTGAGGCGCCGGCGTCTGAGTGATTGTACGGAACAAAACGGTGACGGATCAGCGAATATCTCGAAAGAAGACGCGAGGCAGAATCGGGAGGCGGAACTCCACGTGCAGGATAATCAACAATACACGCGCAAAGCTTCGCCAAATGCCCATCTGAACGAATTTTCGCGGGTCGGTGACGACGGGAGGCGCGAGAAGAATCGGCCGTGTCACGCGGGCCAG
>JBOHOS010000554.1:0-2738 GCA_050731295.1 Nitrospiraceae bacterium
TGATGATGGTCTTTCTGGGGACTGTGATTGGATTCATTGTCATTGCCATGTATCTTCCCATTTTCAAAATGGCGTCCGTCATCGGCTCATAGGTTCGTATCCGGCGTGGTCCTCGAACGAATTCCCCGCCTGAAGGACTGAAGGAGTCCATGGACGACCTCAGGATCAGGTTGTATTGGTTGATGGGCTTCCGGGTGGCCGTGGTGACGCTGCTCTTGGGCCTGTCACTTGCTCTCCAGACTGGTAGAGACGAACCCGTCCATACGTTTTATACGCTCATCATCGTGACCTACGCGGCCACCATCGCGTACGCGCTTGTCCTTCGATTTGTCGCCGATCCTCGCTTATTGGCGCCCCTGGCCTCTTTCCAAGTCGGCGTCGATCTGCTGCTCGAAACATTCTTGATCGCGAGAACCGGAGGCATCGACAGCCCATTTGCCGTCTTTTATATGGTCACGGTGATGTTGGCGAGTTTGATTTTGCGACGGGGAGGCGGGTTGACCACGGCCGGTCTTTCGGTGTTGCTCTTCGGACTTGTCACGAATCTCCAGTCCGCTGAGCTGTTGAATCTCTCGCCCCCCAGCCGCTTGTCTCCTGCCGGGACACTCTATACCTTCGGCATCCATAGTATGGCTGTCGTGGTCGTCGGACTGCTCAGCGGCGCGCTGGCGGGGCAACTGAAACGGGCTGGCCAATCTCTCGTTGAAAAAGAGCAGGGGCTCAGCCGCCTGCAAGCATTTCATGAGAATGTCGTTCATAGTCTCAGCAGCGGGCTTTTCACAACGGACGCCTCGGCACGAATCACCTCATTCAACCGGGCAGCGAGAGAGATCACGCAGCACTCATTCGAGGCGGTCCAGAACAGACTCTGGTGGGAAGCCTTTAATTGGGAGCAGGCAAACCTGTTCGAAGCGGACCCCTCTACGCTGCTCGGTCCCTATCGATTTGAAGGTGAGGGCAGGCGGGCCGATGGGAGCCGTCTTGTGCTCGGGATGACCCTGGCTCCACTGACCGAGAGCGGTATCCGGACGGGGTTGGTCGGTATCTTTCAGGACCTGACGCAGATACGGGACAGGGAAGAGGAAATGCGTCGGCGGGAATGGCTCGCGTCACTCGGTGAAATGTCGGCGGGCATGGCGCATGAGATCCGAAACCCGCTGGCTGCTCTCGCGGGATCGATGCAGATGTTGCGAAGGGATGCTCATCTGGAGGAGTCGAATGCACATCTGATGGACATTGCCATTCGGGAAACCACCCGACTGGATTCGATCATCACGGAGTTTCTGCTGTACGCTCGTCCGCCCGCGCTCAATCTGAAAGAATGCGATGTGAATGAAGTACTGGCCGAGGCCTTGGATCTCATTCGCCACGAAGCGCACACCCAACTTAACATCATCCTGGTCACGCATCCGAGTCCGGGAACCCTCGTGGCACAGGTTGATCCGGATCAGATGAAACAGGTCTTTTGGAATCTTGCCGTGAATGCGTTCGAGGCCATGTCGTCGGGTGGGAGTCTGACGATCGCAACGGGGCGGCGCTCGATTGGCTCCGGTGGAAAACATGGAGAAGTAATCGAGATTCTCTTCCAGGATACCGGCGAAGGGATAAAACGGGATGCTCTGGATAAGATTTTTCTTCCCTTCTTCACGACCAAGAAACGAGGCTCGGGTCTCGGTCTCGCCGCGGTCCATCGAATCGTCGACCTGCACGGAGGATGGATTCGAGTGGAAAGCAGGGAGGGCAAAGGATCGCAGTTTGTCGTTTGTTTACCGGTGTCGGCGGACGCGGGTCTTCGACTCTGGCATGAAGGAAGAGAGCCGTGGAAAAGATCTTAGTCGTCGATGATGAACGCAGCATGCGCGATGTGCTGAGCATTATGCTCAAGCGGGCGGGCTACGCCGTGACGGTGGCCGCGGATGGGGAAGAAGCCATCGCCCAGGTCGGAAAAGAGATCTTCGACCTGGTGATCACCGACCTGAAGATGCCGAAAGTCGGCGGTCTCGAGGTGTTGAAGGCCGTGAAAGAGGTGTCGCCGGAAACAGTCGTCCTCCTGATCACCGCATTTGCATCAGCCGATTCCGCAATCGAGGCGATGAAGCGGGGCGCCTACGACTATCTGAATAAACCGTTCCAAATCGATGAGGTTCAACTCATCGTTCGCAACGCGCTTGAGAAGCGGCGGTTGTCGACGGAAAACACCCTCCTGAAGCGCGAGATCGCCAGTCAATCCTCTCTGTCCCAGATCATCGGCACGAGTGACGCGATGCAGAAAGTTTTGGAAGTGGTTCGGAAGGTGGCCGATGCCAAAAGTAACGTGTTGATCTTTGGCGAAAGCGGGACGGGCAAGGAGTTGATCGCCCGCGCCATCCACTACAACAGCTCGCGGAGCCGGCTTCCGCTCGTGACGGTCAACTGCAGCGCCGTGCCGGAACCATTACTGGAGAGCGAGCTCTTTGGACACATGAGAGGGTCCTTTACGGGCGCCATTGCGAATAAAGCCGGATTGTTCGAAGTCGCCGATGGAGGCAGTATTTTCCTCGACGAGATCGGCGAGATGACGCCATCCATGCAGGTCAAGCTGCTCCGGGTCATTCAAGAGCGGGAATTCCGCCGAGTCGGAGGCACGCGGGATGTCAAAGTGGATGTTCGCGTCATTGCGGCGACGAATAAGGACCTTGCCAAAGCCGTTGCCGAGGGCTCCTTTCGGGAGGATCTGTATTACCGGCTCGATGTCATCC
>JBOHOS010000555.1:0-8598 GCA_050731295.1 Nitrospiraceae bacterium
CAATACGATGGCACGCGACACGATACCGGCGTTTGTCCCTCATCCGCTTCTGACCCATCCCGACGTCATGACGATCATGCCTCGTTACTGGCCGCGATTCGGTTTGCTTCGAGGCATTCCCACAGAAGCCCGATTGTTTGCCGTCTCTTCCGAGTCTTGCATCCTGGGATACTGCCATTGGCAACCCCAGGCGAAGCGCCGGCCCGCGCTGATCCTAGTCCATGGGCTAGAAGGCTGCAGTGAGTCTCACTATATGCGGGGCATTACGAGAAAGGCGTGGCGAGCGGGATTCAACGTCATCCGGCTCAACCAGCGCAACTGCGGCGGGACCGAGCAGCTCACGCCGACGTTGTATCACAGCGGCCTGAGCGGCGATCTGCTGGCAGTGGCCACCGAGATCTCGACTCGCGACGGCATCGAGGCCATCTGGCTGGCCGGATACTCCATGGGAGGTAATTTGGTGTTACGGATAGGAGGTGAAGTGGGCACCGACTTGCCCGCGCTACGTGGTCTCGTTGCTGTCTGTCCGAATATCGATCCGGCCGCTTGCGTTGATGCGCTGGAGCAAAAACGGAATCGGATATACCACGGATTCTTTCTCAGAAGTCTTCAGGCACGATTGCGGCGCAAGGCCTGCCTGTTTCCGGGAAAATTTGATCTCACCGGTCTGGCGCTGATCCACACGCTACGCGCGTTCGACGATGCCTATACCTCGCTGGACGGCGGCTATCTGCACGCCGCGGACTATTATGAGCGATGCGGCGCCCGGCACGTCCTGAGGACCATCGCGGTGCCGACTCTCATTCTGACGGCGCAGGATGATCCGTTCATTCCATACCGCATCTTCGAAAATCCCGCCCTCGCCGCCAACCCGCGAATTCGGCTGGTGGCGCCGAGATACGGCGGACATTGTGGATTTGTTCAGCGACGGCACCGGGGGGAAGATAGATTTTGGGCGGAAAATCGTCTCGTGGATTTCATCTCGGCCGGGGCACACACACGGTCATCATCGCACTGACATGGTAAGGAGAAAGCGGGAGCGGGAACGATCAGGGTCGGTGCCCTGCCCGGCGTTTGGGCTTGGGCTTTGGGGCCTCGGCCTGCAAGCGATCTGAGGTTCTTCGCCGTCCATGGGGATAGCCGGCGACCATTTTCTCGCGTTGCACCGTGGTCAAGAGCGCTTCGGCGGCGCGCAGGGCCTTGACACCTTCCAATCGATAGAGCGTCTGCGCGCTCTCCGATTTCTGAAAGGCGGTTTCAATATCGGCCAGAGTGGCCGCATCGTCTTGGATGAGTGTCTGAGCATGCAGCTCCGCCACCATAAAGTCGGCTTCGTGCGCCAGGGAATTTTTCTCATATTCGCCGATGAGCGCATTGAGCTGCGTGACCTGTTGCCCGGTTAGTCGCATCTCTGTTTGATCGGCCAACCTGGTCAGCATCGCCATCACGAAATCACCGCTCCGCTCAGCGCCATTGGGATGCTCCTCGGCTTCCGGAAGATCGGCATCCAACATCTCGCGGATTTTGAGCAACAGCGTATCGGGACTGAGCGGTTTTTCAAGAAAGTCCGAGCCCTGTTCAAGCAGGTTTCTACCGAAGACCATCTCTTTTGGATATCCTGAGATGTACAGCGTCTTCATGCCGGGGCGTAACGATTCCAACCGACGTCCCATTTCGCGCCCATTGACGCCTGGCATCATAAGGTCCGCCACCAACAGGTGAATCATCCCCTTGTGTCGTCCCGCCACCATCACCGCCCCGCTGTTAAAGCGAGCATCGAGGACCGTATAGCCTTTCATCCGCAGGGTTTCGCTGAGCAAGGTTCTGACCGCATCGTCATCGTCCACGACCAGAATGGTCTCCGATCCTCCCGGTAGCTGGGCAAACGCCTGGCCTGTTTTCAGCAATCCCATAGGCCTCCCGGATGATAGGAAACAGTCCTAAGAGTATACTGGATTCTTCTTTGCAGGCCAATGAAAATCAAGGATTCGACCGCATGCCATGCGAATCTGACGCTAGCTCCTCCCGTTCAGAGGCCGCGCCGTTCTCGTATCCTTGATTCGACGGCCGGATGGCGGATTCGGCAGAACCCTGGGAGAATCATTTCCGGAGGGGGAGATCCAGTTCGGCAAGCCGCCGGTACAACGTTGCTCGGCTCATGCCAAGAAGACGCGCGGCCATCGTTCGATTGCCTCTCGCGCTTTCCAGGGCGGCGATCATCCGGCTCTTTTCATCTTGCGGCGCATCCGTCACCACCATCTGGCACAGATTGGGATCGACGATTTCAGGAGGGAGGTCTTCAACTTGTATCACGTTATCTTTACAGACGATGACGGCGCACTCGATGGCGCTTTTCAATTCCCGCACATTTCCAGGCCAGTTGTAGGTCTTTAGCGCATGCATCGCTTCGCGACTGATATCCTGCACCGGCTTTCCGGTGGCCGCGCAACATTCCCCTAAAAACGAGGCGACTAGGAGGGGAATATCATCCCGACGATGACGGAGCGATGGCAATTGAATCCGCGCCACACGAATCCGGTACAGAAGATCAGCTCGAAAGGTTCCTTTCATCACGTCGTGGCTCAAGTTATGGTGAGTCGCCGTGAGCACACGAACGTCGATCTTTCGCGGTCTGGACTCGCCGAGCCGGGTGATCTCCTTTTCTTGCAGGACGCGAAGAAGGGACGTTTGAACGGATGCGGAGATGTCGCCGATTTCGTCGAGAAACAGCGTGCCTCCATGCGCGGCCTCGAAGAGGCCTTGCTGATGGTCAATTGCGCCCGTGAACGCTCCCTTCTTATGCCCGAAGAGCTGGCTCGCCAGCAAGGAATCCGTCAAGCCGGCGCAATTCACCGCAATGAACGGATTGGCTTTCCGCGGGCTGGCGAAGTGGATTGCCCGGGCAACCAGTTCCTTGCCCGTGCCGGTCTCGCCTTCAATAAGGACCGTCGTATCGACCTTGGACAACTCACGGATCTGTTCGTAGACTTGGCGCATGGAGGTGCTTTTTCCCAGCAGATCGTGAAAAGGCCCTTTTTCCTCGAGCTGCCGCCGAAGGTCCTGTAACGTCTCTTCGCTGGCTCGCAGCGCTTGCTCGGCCTGCCGCTGTTGTTCAAGATTCCGCGCCCACTGTTCGGCAATCGCAAGGCGGACTTTCAACAGCCTAACATCGACCGGTTTCGCCATATAGTCATTCGCGCCGGCCCCCAAAACCGTCTGCAGATCGTCCGGCTGATCGCGGGCCGTGATCATGACAATGATGCTTCGGTCTCCACCGGGCAGGGCTCGGATCCGGCGACACAGCTCGATGCCGTCTATCCCCGGTAATTGCCAGTCGAGGAACACCAACTGATACAGGTCCTTCTGGTAGGCGTCCCATCCGGTTTCCGCGTCCGCGCAAGCCGTCACCTGATGCCCGCGCAGGGAGAGGACTTTTTCGATCAACCGGCGCATATCCTCATCATCCTCGACCACGAGCGCCTTGAGTCCCGTGGCGGGGTTCACAGCCGTCTGATCCATGTCAGGGACGTTGTCTAACAGACTCTCCTCAGTCATAGACCACCACGATCCGCTCCAGGTAACTCGACAGTTCCAGGATCTGCCGCTGAATCTCCGAAGCATTCTCTTCTTTCGCCGCGCGCTCAAGCGCGGCGCCGATCTCAGAGATCTCCTGAAAGCCATACCCGCCGCCATCCCCTCGCATCTTATGGCCCACGGTGCGGATGGCGTCGAAGTCGTGGCGCGTCATCGCCTGACCCAAAAACTCGATATCTCGCCGGCGATTGGTGAGAAATCCCGGAATAAGGTCGGCCAGGTCTGGATCGATGCGGACGCGAATTTTCTCGTTTCGGTTGGTGTCAGGGCAGCCGTTCATGAAAGAGCCTTTTTGGTATGTTCTGCGATAGCTTCCATCAAGATTACCTTTTTAATCGGTTTGGTCAAATGAGCCGTACACCCGGCCTCCAGCGACCGTTTTACTTCCTCATGCAGTGCGTTTGCGGTCAACGCGATGATGGGCGTGGTGTGACGGCGCTGTTCCTGTTCCCATTGCCGAATACACTTGGTTGCCGTGTAGCCATCCATCACCGGCATTTGCATGTCCATCAACACCACGTCATAGGAACCGGATTGAAAGGAGTCGAGGGCTATTTTGCCGTTCTCGGCAATGTCGATCCGACACGGCGTCTTCTTGAGATACGACTGGATGAGGAGCCGGTTATCAGGCGAATCCTCGGCCAGCAGGATGTGTAATGATGGTATCTCCACGGCCGGGGGCGCAGCCGGGATCTGGCTCACGTTGCCTTTGGATCGTGTAAGCGCAATGGTAATGGCTTTGAGCAGGTCCGACCGTCGGATCGGTTTGACCAGATACCCGCCCAGTTTCAGTTTATAGGTTTGCGCGATGTCCGAGCTGCGATTATCCGAGGTCAGCATGACCACGGTCATTCCGGTCAGGCCCGAAGTCTGGTTGATTTTCTCCAGCACTTCGAACCCGTTCATGTCGGGCATTTGACAATCCAACAGCAGCAATTCATAGGGCTCAGCCGCCGCATGAGCGCGCTGGAGCTCTGCGAATGCGTCGCTGCCGCCCGAGGCTTCGGTCGCCCTGGCCCCCCACGAAGACAACGCTTCTCTGAGGATCAGCCGATTGGTCCCATTGTCGTCCACAATTAGCGTTCTGACCCCATGCAAGTCGATGTGTGCCATCGTCGCGCTCTGCAATGGGATGACCTGGATACCGAAGCGGGCAGTAAAGTAAAAAGTGCTCCCCAGTCCCGGCGTGCTTTCGACCCAGATACGGCCACCCATGAGGTCCACCAGACGCTTGGAAATGCTGAGCCCGAGACCGGTTCCGCCGTATTGGCGGGTGGTTGACGAATCGGCTTGGGTGAAACTTTCGAACACCACCTGGAGCTTTTCCTGGGGAATCCCGATCCCGGTATCGGCAACCATGAATCGCAACATCCCGGGCTGTTGTATCTGGGGGTCATTTTCAACTCGCAGGACGACCTGGCCGATTGTCGTGAATTTGATGGCGTTGCCGATCAAATTGAGCATAACTTGTCTGAGCCTGTTCGGATCCCCGATCAAGTCCGTCGGCACATCCGGCGCGACCGAACATCCCAATTCAACGCCCTTTTCGAGAGCTCGAAGCGCCATCATCTCAGTGGTTTTATCGATGATGTCCCGGAGATCGAACTCAATCTGTTCCAATTCCAGGTAGCCCGCTTCCACCTTGGAGAGATCCAGAATGTCGTTGATCAAATTGAGGAGACTGATGCCGGCTCTCCGGAAAATACCTACGTATTCCTGCTGCTCTTGCTTCAATGGTGTTTCCCAGAGCAGGTCGGCCATGCCGATGATGGCGTTCATCGGCGTGCGGATCTCATGGCTCATGCTGGCGAGAAATTCGCTTTTGGCGTGGTTCGCGGCTTCCGCCGCCTCTTTTGCCTTGCGCAGCTCCTCTTCAACTTTTTTGCGGTCTGTAATATCACGGGCAATACCAAGAACACCGACCACCCGTCCATCTTGCAGTTGCGGAGTTGCGGTGATCTCACCGATGACATATTCCCCGGACCGCGAGCGAATCCGCAGTTCAAAGGTGGCAGACGCATGACACGCCAAGACCTTCTCAAAGCTCTGTTTTGAACGGTCCACATCCTCGGGATGAATCAGGGGGACGAGGGATTTGCCGATCCACTCATCGATGGATAGTCCGGTGGCCGTCTCGAACGCCGGGTTCAATGACGTAATGCCTCCATCCGACGATAGAGTAAACACCACGTCCCGAGCGGTCTGGATGAGGCTGCGATACCGGTGCTCCGATTCCCGTAACGCTTCCTCTGTCCGGCGGCGTTCCAACTCATGACCGATCCACTGCGACGCCAGCTTCAAAAACGTTTTTTCATACCCGGCAAATGCCCGGGCTCTCGGCGACGGGCTCGAAAAACTCAACGTGCCGTACACGTCATTCCCGACGATCACTGCAATGCCCAGATATGACTGGAATTGGAACGGCGGCGGGGGCGGGGGCCAGTCCGACAGATCGGGCGAGGCAAATCCGATCGGTTCCCGCGTGCGGGCCGTCCATTCGCAATAGGTTCCGGCAAGCGGATGTGCGTGTCCGATTGGAAACTGCGGGGAGGTCGAGGTCTCATGGACCTGGTGAATCCGATAGGCATTCCCGTCGATGCGCGTGACCATTCCCAGACGCAGGCTGAGGCGCCGGCATCCCATCTCCAGCAAGCGCTGGACCGCTTGCTCAAACGTCGTGGCTGAGGCGGCCGTAATTTCATGCAGTTCCCGCAAGATCGACTCGCTCGTTCGCAACGCATCCTCTGCCCGCTGCCGCTCCGAGACCTGTTCGAGAAGAACGGCTTTATCCTGCTGTTCCTCCTGCAGTGACGCGTTCATCACTCCGTAAAACACGCCCATAATGAGAAGAATGGAAACCCGCATGAGATGGTTTTCGCCCATGAGAGCGGCTTCCCCCATCCCGAGGTACAAGATCACTCCATAGGCCGCGGCAATCAGGGCGGAGAAGGTGATTTTCTGATTCAAGGTTCTCGCTGAGGCGGAAATTAAGATAATCAAGAAATACGCCAGATAGAGATCGGACCCGGTCTCGCCGGTGAGATAGATGACGGAGGAAGTAACCGACGTATCGATGAGCAGCAGCACCAGCGTGAAGGCGCGGCTTTCGACGAGAGTCATCGGCAGGAGCATTGCTCCGCCGACCAGGGACAGCAGTCCTAAGACCAAAATTTCCTGGACGGCCCGCGGAAGAACGGCGTCGGGGCTTAATAGGATTTGATAAGAGAGGACGATACTAACCAGGCTTTGAAGTAACACGACCTGCGACCGATGCGGACTCATCCGCAAAGCGGTCTGAGCGGGCATCATGGTGCCGTCTGATTCTTCGCGCGCCATGCCACGTACCATCATCGAAGGTTCCACGCATCCCGCAGCGATCGGCTTCGCCGACCGATGTCTGTGTCTCTGCCCATCATCCGTTCAGGAGGCCGGGATAATGTACGCGAGCACAGTCCCCGCACACGCCATGGGTGAACTCCGCTTCGGAATGCTCGCGAATATACATCTCGATCTGTTGCCATGATCCTTGATCGTTGCGAATTTTCTTGCAAAAGGAACAGATTTTAATCAGGCCGCGCAGAACATGAATCTCTTCCAGAGCCTGTTGAAGTTCACGGTTTTTCGTCACCAGCTCTGTTTCACGCGCTTTGCGGGCATCCGTCTCGCGCTTCAGCGCCAGCGCTGAACGAACTCGCGCCAGGAGTTCCACCCGCCTGAACGGCTTGGTAATGTAATCGATGGCGCCGGCTTGAAACGCATCGGCCAGGGCTTGGTCCTTTGTGTTGGACGTCACCATGATGATTGGCGCATCGCAAAAGCGCTGATCCGCCTTCATTCTGCGGCACGTCTCGATGCCATCGACTTCGGGCATGTCGATGTCCAACAGAATGAGATCCACCTCGGATGCGACGCCCGGGACAGCCCTGTTCGGGAGCTGCGCGAAAGCCTCGACCATGGAGCCGGCCGTGAGCAAGGGCTGATGCCCCGCCGATTTCAGGACGGATTGAAGCAAGCGCTGGGCGTCAACGGAATCATCGACAATCAGGATTGCCACGCCGTCTCCCCGTGAACCCCCACGCCGTCAGCGCGGCGGACTTGCATACACACACTCAATCCGCTGCAGATACCCCGCCAACTCTTCCACATGCTTCCGAATCTCCTCCGCGTCTTTTTTTTGTGCGGCCTCCTCCAGCGCGTGCCCGACCTCGCTGATCCTGTCAAAGCCGTAACAGCCGCCGATTCCCTTGATTCCATGGCCCACCATCCGGATATGTTCAAAATCGCCGCACGCCAAGGCCTCGGTGATGGACAGGACGTCTTGATGCCGGCTCTTGAGAAACTCAGGAATAAACGCCTGCAGATCGGCCTCCGCTCGCACTATCAATTTCTGCTCTGTCTGGCCGCCATTCGGAGGCCTGTGCGCCGGCGGCCTGGAGGCGTAGGCTGCAATCGCATCCAGGACGGCGGCCTTTCTGATGGGCTTGGACAGATGGGCGGTACATCCGGCGTCGAGACTTTGCTGAACCTGTTCTTTCAGCGCGTGGGCCGTCAGCGCGATGATCGGCATGGGCTGCACACCCTTCTCTTTCTCCCAGGATCTGATCGTCCTGGTGGCGGTATGCCCATCCATCACCGGCATCTCCACGTCCATGAACACCAGGTCATATCGCTCGGCCTGGCACTTTTCAACGGCGACGCGACCGTTCTCCGCAATATCCAGCCGATGAGGGGTCTTCTTCAAGTACGCTTGGATGACCATGCGGTTGTCGGCAAAATCCTCGACCAGCAAGACCTTCGCGCCATCCTGACTTGCCGGTGTCACCAAGGCGGGCGCCGGCTCTTGCGCCGACGATTGTTCTACGCGTATCGCGTTGACAAGCTCGATCAGATCGGCGCGTCTGATCGGTTTGATCAGGCATCGTCCGATGCCGAGTTCATGACAGCGGGCCATGTCGGCGCTTCGATTGTCGGTCGTCAGCATCATGACCGTCATCGCGCCCAACC
>JBOHOS010000556.1:0-7634 GCA_050731295.1 Nitrospiraceae bacterium
GTGCCCCGGCCACAGGGCCGGTCGATGTGGAGGTGACCGGCGATGCGCCGATCATGGTCGCATCCGGAATTACGAGTTCTTGGCCGACCGTCAGTTTGTCCGGATTGGCAATCGCATTGGCGGCGACGATCAACGGAAAGCGACCAGCATCGCCATAGAACTTTCTGGCGATCTTCCCTAACGTGTCGCCCGGTTTAACCGTGTAAGAGACAGGCATGGTGGCCTGATCTAGGTAGCAACCTTGACGAGATCATCAAGACGCCGCGCCAATTTCCTGTGCTTGGAGGCCGGCGCACCTCTCCCGTGAACCGCCTCTCGGATGATCGACGCGTACCCGTCCGTGGCTTTTTCACATGAAAATCGACGCGCGATCTTTCGCCTCGCCTGAAGGCCAAGGCCCCTGCACCGATCCGGATCGGCAAGGAGCGCCAGGGCTGCGCCGGCAAATCCATCTATGTCGTGCGGATCGAAGAGTAAACCGTCTCGCTCGTGGGTCATCACTTCCGGAATGAAACAACGATTGGACGCCAAAATGGGAATCCCTGCAGCCATGGCATCGAAGAGAGCCCAGTTGCCCGCTCCTTCAAAGATCGGGAACAGAATCAGATCCATAGCTTGGAGGTGCTTGAGAAATTGATCGTGGGGCATGAACGGTTTGAACACCATCATCCGCTCATCCATGCCTTCGGTGTCCAAGACATGCCTCTTGAAGGACTTCTCGGCGAGATATGCCGTCTCATTGCCGTAGATGGTCGTTTCGTCGCCGATGACCAAGAACTGAACGTCTTTGCGGACCCGGCGAATCTTCTTGGCCACCTTGACGAACACGTCAAATCCGCGCACGGCTTCCAGCGTCCGACCGGCGAAGCCGACGATCGGCGCGGAATCCGGAATGCCAAGATCCTTCCGTAGCGCAGTCTTATCCGGCGCGAGAGAAGGCAGACTGAAGCCCTCGGCTTGGACCCGGATTTTGTGCTGCAATTCCTTGGGAAAGAGTTGTTTGGCATGCTCCGAGGGAACGACGCAGAGATCCGACTGCAACACGCTCGCATGGATCAGCGCGCGCAAGGAGACATCGATGAGATTCTGTGGATGTTGGGCCGGGAACTCCTCGCGGCAGTACATGGGAAAATATCCGGGCAACTCAACATACGCGACCACGGGAATCCGGAGCAGCTTCGGAATGAAGAAGGTCGTTCCGAACGACGCATGGCCGACGATGACATCGACTCCGCCGTCCGCATGTAAATGGGCCAAGGCTTCGACGACGGCCTTGCCGCACCGAACGCCTTCCTCCAGACATTGAGTGTAGTAGTTACCGGACGGCGGCGCGGACTCGTCGTGAAATCCATAATAGGCAATCGGCGGATTGTCATGCCGGACGGATTCGGCAAACTTGTCGTGAACGAGGCAGGCACAGTCCCATCCTTCACGTCCCGCCAGTGCATGGGCAATCCGGGTAAACTGATTGGGATGCGATGGATGAACGAACACGACCTTCATAGCTGCCGTCATGGCTGCTGGGATAGCCGCTTGGCTTCATCAATCAGGGTCTGCGCCTGCGCCTGGTTCTTCAGACCCAGCGCCGCGGCCACGTCGGTCGGGTTCGAGTCGGCCAACGCTCGGGCATCCTGAATCCCGGCCGCTCCAAGCTTCTTGGCCTGGACCTTGGTCAATCCCTTGACGGCTGTGAGCGCACGATGGGGAGTTGCCCCACCTCGATCCGGTCTGGGCGGAACAATCACCGTGGGTCCGGGACCACCGGGACCGGCCGGTCCCACGATGGTGGGAATCGTCAAGGTCGGCCTGGTGAACGTCAGGGTCGGCCGCGTCAGCGTTAACGTCGGAGACGTGAGCGTGAGTGTCGGCCGTGTGACGGTTGCGGTCAAGGTCGGGCTTGTGACCGTCGGCGTGGGTTGTTGCGGTCGGGCCAGCCAGAACCACATCTCAAAATCGCCGCCGCGCCGTCCATTACCGCTGGGCAGTTTGATCGCGGGACCTTCGCCGGTCCGCACGCCGAAGGCTTCGCCGTCCAGATATTCCCTCGGATCGTTCCGCCCCCAGATGAAATTCCCTTTTAATGTGAGACGGGCGAGCACTCTTTGGAGCTGGCCGTGTGTGTGCGCTTCCAGCGAGTTGAGCAAGGTCCCGGCCAGCCATTGTTGCACCGTGTTCGGCGCTTGGTTCACCGGTACCCAGAAGATCTCGTTGCCGTCGGCATTGACATTGGCCACCAGCGTGATGGTCTGAAAGCCGACAAAGCCGGAGTTGCCGATCCTCCAGAGCTCGCGATCCTGGCTGTTGACCGGCCACGGCAAGTCCAACGTCACAAGGCAGACCGGATTCGGCAGCCCTTTCTGGTTGCGCACGCTGTCCTGAAACGGCGGCTTGTCGCACGTGATGCGCATGCCCCTGGCAAATTCCTCGGGATCGACCAAGGCGTCATGTTGTAGCGGCTTGCCGCTTAATAGCGTGATTTTTTGGATGTGAATGCCCGGCTCGTCGCCGCCGGATGCTTTGCACAGAATATCGATGGCCTCCTGGACCGTCTTTGTGCCGCTCAAATTGTCGCACTTCGCCGGATCGTAGGACACGTCGGATGCGGCGATGGCCGTCAGGGGGGGAAAGAGATCGCGGCAGTCGACCGGCTGGCCGAAAGTCTCGTTATTGAAATCCACCACCGCCAGCGCGCAATAGTGATGCGCCGTGCCATGCCGCTTCTCGAAGACCGGCGCGGGCGGGTTGCCGCCGTCCCTCGGCCATTCGAGCTTTCCCGTCAGCGTGCGCGCGGGAATCAGCCAATAGTCGCTGCCGGTGAATGTGCCGCCGTCGAACTCGATCTGAACGCCGTCTTCCAACTCCACAGGGCTATTGGCCGCCAAGGTGTCTCTGCCGTCCCATCGCCGCAGCGTCGGATTCGTGCCCACGGCGAAGCTGAGGTTGTTCGGGTTCAACACCGTCACCGATGACCCGGTCACTGTCTTGACCTCGAACAGCGCGCCGGGACCTCCACTGAGGATGCGCTCTTCGTCGGTCAGTTCGACCCACGTTGCGCCGGCAAAGCCGAGGGCTTCATCGCGCCCAGGGTCCTCGACGACGATGGTGAGGGCATTCGCATCCACGGCTTTCACTTTCGACACGAAGCTGCCGTTGTCGCGCGACCATTTGAAGGTCGTCTTGTCTTGAACGAGGTCGTGAATCTCGACCCGATACAGTTGGTTCTCGAGTCGTCGATAACCGCCGCCCGCAGGAACGAGACAATCGTTGCCGGGGTCCGTTGATTTCACCTCCTGCGCGCGCAGCCGGCCGGTCGGGTCCACCGGCTTCGTAAATGCGTTGCAGTTCTTGCTCTGAACCGGCGCGAGCTTGACCTGCCAAACGACGCGGGTTCGCGTGGCCGTATCGGGACCATTGAGCGCGGATTCACGCAATAGGGGAAAATCATCGCCATGCTGGTCGACCGGGCTGAGATGCCGCTCCCACACGTCGAGATACACGGCGTAGACGCCGCTCGATGCGGGCAGCGCGGCGCCTGGCAAATCGGGCTGTTTGGTGAAGAGGGTCCCATTGGCGTCATCGTTCTCGCAGAGAATGCCGTCCACATAGATGCGTCCGGGCGCGAGGCGCAGGTCTTTGCCGTTCTCAACGGCAATCTTGAAGTGTTTGAACTCGTTGGGCGCGTGCTTCGGCACGCCGCACACTCCCACGACATCGCCGGTGGTCGTACGATCTACGTGCATGCCGATGTCGGCGTGCTCGTTCCATTCGGCGTCGAGCAGCACGCGCCCTTGCTGCAGACGCACGCTGCTGTAGTGGTTGAAGGACCGGTAGATTGAACGACTCAAATCACCTTTCATGGTTGCTCCTGCTTGTGCGTTTCTAACACAGAAACATGCGCCTTCCGTTATTGTGGTGCGAAGAAGATGCCGGCCTCCAGGCCGAACCGCAGATACTCATTCAATGCGAGGCGAAGATTGCGCACGCGCTGTGGCGCGTGCAGAAAGTGCCAGGCGCCCATCTCACCTTCGTCTTCCGCCCCTGACCCGATTTCGGGCGGGCATGTCGTGGCGAGCATGCCGTAGCTGGGTTCGCCGAGCGTGGTTGAGCCGAATTGCGGGACGATCGTCTCGGCTGCCGTATCGTCCGCTGGCTGGCATTGGAAGCGGCGCGGGGCTTGTGACTCCAGCGGCAGATAGCTGAAGCGCACGCAGCCCACTTGCCGGCGCTCCACCTGGACCCGATCGACGAAAATGGCGTTGCTCGCCTCCAGCGTTTGCGCGTTCGTCTTTCCGAAGATCGTGCTGCTTTCAATGGTTAGCGCGCGCGCCTCGATCCCGCCGTCGACGAGGCAATCCACCAGGTGCAAGGAGCGGGCCGATCGGCCGGGTTTCAGGTCTCCGCAAATCGAGCGCGTGAACGCGACAGCCAGGTCGGGGTTACTCTTGCATGTGAATGTCGTTGCGTCCGGCGGGAGTGTGCAATGGGCCACTTGCAAGTCGCCGAGGTTGCCCGCAACGACGCTTAGATCACCTTCGATTAATAACCCGTTCAGGATCAGCCGCCCGAGGGTTGCGCTGTTGGTGGGAGCGGTGCCGGTAATTTCGATCGTGCCTTTGAGATGCGGCCGCACACCCTTCGGCACGAGGCGGCCGGTCACGCGCGCCTTGGGTTGCAACGGGTCGTCCGTCTCCTCTTCGGGCCACTGCGCGGCGGCGATGATGAGCCGGCTGCTTGCCGGGATGTTAATGCGCGTCTGCGCGGTCGTGAGGTCTTCCTCATACGTCCGGCTGTCCATCAGCACGATCATCCCGCGGGCGCCGGGCGCTTGCTGGTTCCATTCCTTTACCGCATCGGTCAGCGTGCTCTTGATCTGCGTCTGCGACGGCGGCGGATTTCGCATCACGCCGACCTGCCATGTCGTACCGGCCTTGAGCGCGTCGGTCAGCGAGGCGCGGCGGTCGTACGGGCCGCCGCCGAGATCGCCTCCGAAGCCGTAGGCGAAACTCACCCCCACGTCATCGCTTGGCGCATCGGCAAAGGCGATGCGACCTAGTTGCGGATCAACCGCGATCTTGCCCGCCGGCGCGTCGTGCGCCCAATCGCCGCCGCCCGCATCCGACAAATCGCACGCGACGATCTGGCTCGTGGTTTGAGCGGCCGCTCCGACCTTGAGCAGCAGGCTGTCCACCTCCTCCTCCGAGCCGTAGTAGCGTTCAAGATCGTGATGCAGCCTCAATCGCGAGAGCGGCATGGGCACATTGATCGGTTCGGCCAGGTGCGTGAGACCCGTTTCGGTCTCCGGCACGTTGAACAGCGGGAGATTGCCGCCGAGCGGATCGAACGTGAAGCGTTTCGCATCGACCTTTCGCGCGGTCACGTCGGTCAGCACGTAGCTCTGCAATCTCCATAGAAAGAGACCGACGTACGGGATATTGTAGGCGCCGCGCGCGTTGTCAATGTGCCGCACTTCGGCGGTATGGGTCGCGATCTCGAACGGGGTGCTCACGAGCTGCATCGCATACGCGCTGCGGATATCCACCGTGGCGGGCGCGTCGAGCCGGACATGATTGACGTGTTGCGTCGTCGCCAGACGTTCGAAGAACTCGACGGCACGCGCGGGCCATCCTGTGAGATCGCGCGCCAGTTGTTCGAGCACGGTGGCCGTGCCTTTACCGCGGCGATACGCCAGCGTGTTGGCGACGTACCCGCGCCGGCTGAACGTGCCGCCTTTCGCCGTCAGCAACCCGCGAACGCCCAGCAGATCGCCGATGTACGGCACCACCCACTCGTCGCATGTTTCGATGAACCAGTTATCGTATAACCGCGCAATATCCCCTTCCACGCGGTCCACTTCCCGCTCGATCACGGCCAACAGCGCGCGCAGCGGGTCGCCTTGCGCGCTGTCGCGCAGGCGATACACCGCAGGCAGGAGATTGAAGAGCCGGCCGCTCATTGCGCAGCCTCCGGTGCAATCGACGTGAGCGCGATGCCGAGCGGATTGACCACCAAGAGCTGCGCCAGGCTGGTCGGCTCGGGCTTGTCCTCCTCCCACGCGACGCCGCCTGCCGGCAGCGCGTTGTTGGCCGGAAGAGAGGCGGGCTGATCAAAAAGATGCAACCCGTCGATGTCGACGAACACCACACCCGCCACGGACTGAACGACGCGCACGACCTCGGCAATCGTCACCGCGTGACCGAAGGCGCGCCGCTCGAAGGCGAACGCATCGGCCAATGCAGTCTTGATCGCGAGCTCGACGTCGGCCCACACATAGCGTGGATCGATCAGCACGTTTGCGCCGAGGTTGAAAAAGACCGGCTGGTACGTATCCACGCGAATGCGCAGCGAAGGCTCTTTTGATTGCTCAATGGCCTCCACGAGGTGTTGCCCGAGCTGCGAGCCGGCGTCGATGCGGTGATCGGACAGCGCGGTGACCGTGCCGTCTTGGCTCGGCACAGGCGCTTCCGACGCGACGGTCAGATGAATCCACTGCACGCCGTTACGCCACACGGCGATCGCGTGCGCCTTGCCGATGCCGGCGAAAGCACGGGCGAAGTCTTCGGCGTCTTGCAGCGACACGATGCGGCCCATCGCCAGGACGGTGAGCGGCGCATTCGCGCGCGCGTTGTCGCGGCTTTCCGGATCGGCGGCGCCGGACGCAGGTAACGGGTTGGTTACGCCGCGAATACCGAGAGGGCGCGTCATCAGCAACGTCAACTTGCCGGCTCCCACCATGCCCGACAGACCGATGCCGCTGCGATACGTCGCCGCAGCTTTCCCGACGCCGGTCGGCAATCGCGCGCCCCGCTCGCCGTCGCCGAAGAGCACGCCGGCCTTGCCGTCGTCGTCGATATGGATGAGGTAATTCTCACTCCTCGCATCGAGGCCGAACAATCGGGGTGATTCTTCCCACAGCACGCTGTTCACGCGTACTTGGAGCGAGCTTTGCGCGCCGGACGCCGTGGAGGACGCCGTGTACGTCAGCGGCGGCTTTTTCAGAATAAAGCGTTGATTGGCCTGAGCGGCATCTCCGCTTCCCAGGACTTCGGTCACCGTTTCGCCGTGCGTCGCGAGTGCGACGTTCGCATTGATCGTGACGGTCTTGCGCACGTACTTGAACATCATTCCGGGCGACTTGAAGAAGAGCGTGGTGAAGCCTCCGCCGTGCTGAATCTTGTCGAGGATTAGGACTTCACTCACCGTGACGCCCGGCAGATCGTCGCGCTCGCCGGTCACGACAATGGCTTGACTTTCTTCCAGGTTCAGGACCATCCGGTCGAGCGTCAGTTGAGATTGCTCCGGCGTGCCTTTGCCGATGGGCTCGTCGATCGGCAGTTGCACCAGGACCAGCCGGTCGCTCTGCACGTGGGCCGTGGTCTTGCGAACCCTGAAGTTTTCGCTCTTATCCGTCGTCGTATCGCCGAGCGCCGTTCCGGTGTCGTCCGTGGCCAGCTTCAATCCGGTCGCCTTGGCGCTCAGGCTGAAGCCGGCCAGCGACGATTCCGCCGCGGCATTGAGGCGAAAGACGGTGAATTGCTTGGTCGGCAATTCGAACACTGCCCAACTGTTGTTGGTGATACCGTTCACCGAGCGTTCGAGGTAACAGTCGGCATCCTCGTAGTACGAGGCCGCGGCAG
>JBOHOS010000557.1:0-1665 GCA_050731295.1 Nitrospiraceae bacterium
GCCCTTGCCCATTAGCTTGGCCTGTTCGTACATATCGAAGGCGGTCGGCAGCTTGCCTGGAATGACGGGGAACCCAACCATGGTCACCTCCAGGCGATCGCCGAATTCTTTTTCAAGTACGGGAATGGCCGCCTGTTCGAACATATGGCAATGCGGGCAATAGAAATCGGCGAACTCCGTCAGTTTGACCTTCCCGCGGGTATGGGTGGACGGCTCTTTCAATTCTACGAATTTCCCTTTAATTCCAGCCGGTAGGGCGAAGAGGGTGGGTGCGGACATCATGAGCCCGATTACGCAGAACATGATCATAGCCGGCACCCGGGCACTGCCGTTTCTTTCACGTCTCATAGGCTCTCCTTTAAGGAAGCGACGGTTCATATCGTGGTCGAGTTCATCAGTCATAGTTGAGTATAATGGTACTATGTTTTCCCACCGAATTTCGACGGTGATCTGCTGCCTTCTGCCTCTTCTGCTAGACGGCTGCGCCTCGCGCTCCTACTATGATGTGGTGCCGCCCGCGCTCGAATCGCAGGTTGAGCACAATCTTACCTTTAGCCAGATCAAGGAATCGCCCGAGTCGTATCAAGGGCGGCTGGTCGTTCTAGGCGGCGAAGTCTTGTCTGCCAAACGCTTGAAAGAAGGCACCCGGATCGAAGTGCTGCAGCTCCCGCTCAATGGCTCTCAAGATCCCGTGTACAATCGGACGGCTTCACAAGGAAGATTCATGGCGGTTCAAAAAGAGTTTCTGGACCCCGCCAAACTCCCGCCCGGTACGCGCGTGACTATCACGGGAGAAGTCACCGGATCTGCCACGCAACCGCTCGACGAATCGCAATACACCTACCCGACCCTCGAGATCAAAAGCCTCACCGTTTGGCCGGAAATCGAACGATATCGCGCTCGCCCTTATTATCCCTACCCCGGCCCGTACCCATATTGGGGACCCTATGGGGGCCCATTTAGGGGGTGGGGCGGATGGGGGTTTCCATACTGGTGGTAGAAACTGACCTTCGTTTAACCATAAAACCGCTGTGCAAACGAAAAACAGTAAAAAAATGAACCCACTTTTCTTCCGATTAACTTACCCAAGTCTGAGCGCAACGCGGTCCTCGACGCGGCCTTCGATTGCAGCACCTCTAAACGTCCCCGCCGTCGCTCACTGCGAGAGTACTTCCGTGACGGCATTCAGAACGTCACAGCTTCAGATCATCAAGGAATTCCGACGCAGGGAAGACGCTCGTAACCAGCAGATGATCGCGGGCGCGGGTGCAGGCGACGTACAACAAGTGGCGTTCGGTGTTGTACACCTCTTCCAGATCGGTGTCGTCGGCTACGGTTTCGATACGTTCTTGAAGGGGCATGATTTCGTCATCGCAGGCCATGACCGCTACTGCGCGGAATTCCAGGCCCTTGGCCAAGTGCATAGTGCTGATGGAAACGTAGCCACTGGTCGTTTCCACGTTGTCATCGAGGACCTTGAAGGGAAGTCCGGCTTTCTTCACTGCCGCGCAGGCTCTCCCCACCTCGTCTGAAGAGCGCACGAACACGCCTACCTCATGTGGCTTCACGCCTTCAGCCATTCGATCCGCAAGCCAGCGCCTGACCGTATCAATCTCGGCTTCGGGTGTGTCCAGTATCTTGAGGATTGGTTCCGGTCCATTGAAT
>JBOHOS010000558.1:0-1181 GCA_050731295.1 Nitrospiraceae bacterium
GCTTTATGATTATCTATGGTCATTGTCTTACCTGGCGCCTGAGTATTCGCTGAAACTCGATGGCAAGGATTTGACGCATCTCTCACCGGGCGAACGTGGGACGCTATTGTTGGTTTTCTATCTGCTAGTGGACAAGAGTAACAATCCAATCATCGTGGACCAACCCGAAGAAAATCTCGACAGCCAGACTGTGTATAGGCTGCTCATTCCCGTTATCAAGGAAGTCAAGAAGCGGCGCCAGATTATCATGGTGACGCACAGCCCGAATATCGCGGTAGTCTGCGATGCAGAGCAGATTATTCATGCGTTCATAGACCGGGAGAACGGGAACCGGGTTGTCTATACGATGGGAGGAATCGAATCCATGGAGATCAACAAATATCTGGTTGATGTGCTCGAGGGCACGCGTCCGGCCTTCGACAATCGGGGCTCAAAGTATTATGAGGGGTCGGCAAGGTGGGCGGGAGAGGGTTAAATGAGTATGCGTTCGACTTCGTCGAGGCTAACCTGATCATTACGCCGGTCGTAGAGGCCAGTGGTACGGGCGCTCTCGTGGTTCGCCATTTGCTGGGCCACTTCGAGCTTGCCACCGTTACGAAGGTATTCAGTGATACCGGTCGCGCGGAAGGTGTGACAACCGATTTTGGTTTTGATGGCGGCGTCCTCTGCGCGCCGCTTTATCATGCGGTACACGTCATTGCGTGACATGGGCCGATCGGTGAGATATCCCGATTGGCCTTCCGTGGTGCGGAAGAGATAGCCCTTCGGGTCGCCGGCGAGATCCGCGGCGGTGATATAAGCCTCTAAATAAGTCTCAAGGTTATGATGGCAGGGCATTTCGTGGCGCTTGCCGCCTTTTTCATGCAGGCGGGTCCAGGTGCGGCGGGTCTGGGCGTAAACATCTTCGACGCGCATCTGGACGGCCGCGCCGACACGGGCAAAGGTATATGTGAGCAGGGCAATTAAGGCGCGGTCGCGCAGGCCAACGATCCGCGGCCGGTCAGGGCTTCCGTGGTCGGTGTCGATGGAATCCAGCAAGGTGCGGGCTTCATCGGCTGAGAGAACAGAGGGTCTTCCCTCTCTTTGTTGAATGTTTTGGCCCACGAACCACGCTGGCGGAGTTGGTGGGCACAATCTGTCCGAGGACAAGCCAATCGAAGAGCATACGGATGGCAGCGAGC
>JBOHOS010000559.1:0-1880 GCA_050731295.1 Nitrospiraceae bacterium
ATCGGGTACACCACGGCGGTGGTTTTGGAGATAAATTCCAGCTTGGCGATGTGCGACTGCGCCGCATCGACACATTCGTCGCGGAAATAATCGCGAAGCTCGACGGCTTTGGACGCCTCGATCGCATCCTGGGCCGCCTTGAGATAGCCTTGCGACGCCTCACCTTCGTCCATCCGGGCCGCACGGTGTAAAAGTAAATCCGCATACTCGACATAGAGCGGCCGCACGGACACCGGCGCAGCCGAGCCCGGGCTCTGCCCTGCCTGAGCCACCGTAGAGCGAATGGGCTCCAATGTGTGGGACGCGCTTCGATACGACGTAATGGCTTCATCGAGTTGGTTGAGCGCGGCTAGCACCCGGCCGGTTTGCCATTGCCACCGGTAGAGGGATTCTGGAACTCCTGCAGACTGGGCCGCAAAGACCGCTCGCCGCGTGAGCGACAAGGCTTCATCGTAACGATGTTCCGTTTCATACAGATGACCCAGATAGCCCCACGCGTACGAGGCCGTGCGAGTATCCTCCATGCGCTCGGCGAGAGACGCAGCCTCTTGCAACGAATCCGACGCGCGCAAAAGTAAAACGTCGCTCATGTCCGGCAGGCCATGACGCGCATCGGCATACCCGAGACCCAAATTAACCAGCGCGGCGGCCTTGTCGTGGGATGGCGCGACCCCCTGGAGCGATTCCGCCGCCTCATCGAGCCGGGCTTTCGCCTCGGCGTGCCGCGCGAACTGGATGGCGGCGCGGGCGGCGTTGAGGCGCGCGCGGACCGCCAGCGTCTTGTGTCCGGCCTCATCCGCGAGCGAGACGCTTTCACCATAGGCAGCCAAGGCTTCTTGGTAGTGGGTCTCCATGGCTTGCAGAATTCCAATCTCGTTGAGCACGGCGGCCTTCAGCGCAGGTTGGTTGAGTTGCCGGGCGATCTCGAGCGCTTGATCCAGATAGTGCGCGGCGGCGTCTGTCTGCCGGTTCGCGAGATACACGTGACCGAGACTGCCGAAGACCGTGGCCATCAACACGGGATCATCAACCTGCTGGACTAGACTCAATGCCAACTCCAGATCTTGCAATGCCGGCTGGACCTGCCCGAGAGCCTGGGCGGCTTGCGCCTCCTGCAGCAACGCCCGTATCTGGTTTCTCTTGTTTCCCGCCCGCTCATAGAGCTGAGCGGCCTCTTTCCAATTCGCGAGGGCTTGCTCGAAAGCGCCGCGCTGGAACGCCTGCGTTCCCTGCTGCATGAGCAAGTCCGGCGAAGAGGCGCCGGCTGGTGCTTCCGAAACCGCAGCTCCCGAGTGCAAGGCCATCACCGTCACCACAACAATCGCCGCTATGAAAAGGATCGGCAATTTCATCAGCACCTTACTGCTCTGCATGGTAATCAGAAGAGATTCACGACTATTCCCAGATGAACACCATGATCCTGGATGGTGTTGCCCACTCTGGGAACGTGATTGAGCTGTTGGCCCCAGTACACCTCGAAACTGGCCCGGTCCTTCGGGAGGATATTCCATCGAAGGCCCACCCCCACGCTCGCCAGCGTGTCTTGTGATTGCGCGGGAAGGGAGGTGGCGAAGGCGCGGTTCTGTCCTAAATTCCATCCGTGGGCGACGTCGATAAATTGGGCAAACTGCACGATCGGTTCGCCGCTGGCCCGGCGCAGCAGAGGAAACCGCGACTCAACCGAGGCCAGGTAGATATTGTCGCGCAGCAAGGTGACTTCACGATAGCCGCGGACGCTGAACCGGCCGCCGAGAGCGATCTGCTCCTGCGGGAAGAGGGGCGAGTTCGTGAACTGCAGATTTATGCGCCCGAGCAATTGCATTCCTAAGAGATGCTCTCCGAACTGTTTGACCGCCTGAGCTTGTCCCAGCCACGAGAAG
>JBOHOS010000560.1:0-4653 GCA_050731295.1 Nitrospiraceae bacterium
ATCCGAAGGTGTTCCTGAACTCGTTCATCATATCTTCCACTCCATCACACACGATGCGAATGTTTTGGGGCTTGGACAAGACGGCAATGTCGGCACGGCACATCCTGTTCCAGGAAGAGGACAAGGAAACTTACGTCCGCACGATGTTGGAGATTGTCAGTTAGAAGCACACGTCAGAAGGCAGACGTGCCTGGCTACAGCAAATCGCTTTAGGTCGGAGGGAACATGGCCGATGGGCTTAGCACAGTCGCCAGACGCGTCTGTTGTCGAGATCTGTACGGTTGAGTTAGCCAGCTTTTATCAATAGTGCCGATATACGCACAAACGTTTATAGTCTTTTTACTTCACTTTCGACAAATCCGTGTCGAACTCGATCGTCTTTCCGTCCTGGAAAAAGATGACGACTCTCGTCTTGGCCTCCGGGTCGAAGCTGTCGTACGCGAAGCGGGCCGTGAAGCGGGAACGGTAAGGTTGTCCCTGCCCTTCGTTTTTTCGCCCTTTGTCGGCGGGACCGACATCGAGCGGCTTGATCGTTTTCGTGCCCTGCTGAAGCGCGACCTGCACACCTTCGGCAAAATATTCGTCGTCACCGCATAACTGGACCGACATTTCGAGATTCGGCATGTCCAAAATCTTCTGGATCTTGTCGTCCGGCATCCGGACTTCTTGCTTCTGTTTCTTCGATTCGGTCGCTTCCTGACGCCCGAACGATTCGAGCCAGTACCGTTTAGTCCGAAGCACGGCATTGGCCCCGCATGGATCCTTTTCCGGGTCTGCGCCGACACGGGTCAACACCGAGGCTTGTTGGAGAACTTTTTTGACCTCCTCAGGCGTGTTCGCCGTTTCCATCGGGTCCCGGCCAGCCGCCAAGGCTTTTTTGGCTTCGTCCAGCGGCAGTTTCACATCAATCGCCTGTGCCTGATCGAGGGCCCACGACCACGCGATGGCAACCGTGGCAAGAAACAATCCGGAAAAAACCAGCCGAACGCATGATTGCATGACTGCCTCCTTCAATTCCTGATGACGGCTCCTGATGACGCTGCGCATGAAAGCGCCAAAAAGATAATGCGCGCATTGTAAGGAAACCGTGGTGGCATTTCAACGGAGGCGGGTCTGTTCTGCCCTCTTCACTTCATCGCGCAAAGCGAACCCAATTCGGATAGGGACGCTCTCGATAGAGTGTCTCGATGGAAATCGGAATCTTCATGCCTTGGTCCTGCAGTATTCTCGAGACGAGCCGGAGCGGCAAGCCGACGGCCGCAGGGTAATCCCCCTCTATTCGCTCGATGAGATCGCCGCCGTATCCTTGAATCGCATAGGCGCCGGCTTTCCCCATGCTCTCTCCGATCTGCAGATATCGCTCCACATCGGCATCGCTCACAGGCTTGAACCACACTCGGACTGTTTCCACCGCCGTCCGGCAAGAGCCCGTCGCTCTATCCGCAATCGCCACGGCCGTGTGAATGCGATGCTCGCGCCCACTCAGCCGACGCAGCATACGGCCGGCGTCGGCCAAGCTATTTGGTTTTCCCAAAATCTTTCCGTCGAGCTCTATGAGGGTATCGCTTCCCAGGATCAGGCTCTCCGCAAAGCGGCCTGGGCAGTTCTGAGCTTTGCTTTCCGCGAATAGAAGGGCGTGGTCGAGCGGAGATAGATCCGGGCGAATTCGTTCCGTGAAGACGGGTTCGACAACGTCGAACGGAATGCCGAGTAGCGACAACAGCTCTCTGCGGCGGGGAGAAGTTGACGCCAGGATTAGGCGCATGGAAGGGAGAGCGACGCAGGGAAGGCACAGGGGGAGGGCGTAGAATGATTGTCCGGTGGCGTGCGTGAACCGAGATAGGCCTCCAGCACGTCCTGAACATCCGCGCTCGATGAAGCGCGAACCATCGCAGCTCGCATGGCAGCCGCATGGGGAAACCCCTTGCAGTACCAGCCGAGGTGCTTGCGCATGCGGGGAAAGCGCTCGATGCCGAATATGCCTTCGAATTGACGGGCATGATCCAGCAGCATGCGAAATCGCTCGATTAAATCAGGTTCTACTTCCGGCACAGGGCATTCATTGAGCACCGAGCCGGGCCGCTCTGTCCGGCCAGCCCAAGCCCTGGCCGCCTCCTTGATTCGGAAGAACCACGGACTCCCGAGAACTCCCCTGCCCACGAGGACTCCGTGCACGCCGCTTTCCCTGACGCGGGAAACTGCCGCACGCATGGTCTGTACATCACCGTTGCCCAGAACCAGTGTGCCCGTATCTTTAAATAACGGAACCGCCCGTGCGATCGCCTGCCAATCCGCCTCGCCTCGATACATCTGGGCCAACGTACGGCCATGGATGGAAATGACCGCCGGCCGTTCCTCCAACAGGTGGCTGACCCACCGTTCGACCACCACTGAGTCATACCCCAAGCGAGTCTTGACCGACAGAGGAATCACGCGTCGCGGCACAGCGGCCAGATCGGTCCGGTTCGCATTCATCGTCTTGATAAGATCGATGCGGGCCGACTTGAGGCCGGTCGCTGCCAGCGTTTGTCCATTCGCCCAGTCCTCAATACCGTGTCGAGCCGCCCGCATAACGGCATGGGCCAGATCAGGGGTGCGGATAAGACCGGCTCCCGACCCGGAGGCGGCGACGTTTTTGGAAGGACAGCCCATATTGATATCAAGGCCGTCGAACCCGAGCTCGCACACCACCTGGGCTGCGCGATAGAAGAGATCGGGGTCCTTTCCATACAATTGGGCCACCACCGGCCGCTCGCATTCGCTGTACTGCAGCGAGAACAGCAGGAAGTCGGGCCCGCGGCAGATGTCACCGACGCTCGTAAACTCGGTGAACGTCACGTCCGGTCGTCCCTGCATCGCCACGATTCGCCGAAAGGCGGCGTCCGTCACCCCGTCCATCGGAGACAGCCCAATGATAGGCCGAGGCAGGTTCTGCCAGAAATTCACCATAGAAACGTGATCCCTATTCGTGATCCATCGTCAACGGAATCGTCATCGCCCTCTCCCGCGCTTGCCGCGGAACCCCATTCTCCGCCGGCTCGCACGCCGCTTGATATGCCGATCGCAACTCCTCCGCTTCTCGTGCGGCGGTCTCACCGGCATCCGGCAGCACTTCCTTCACAAACTCCACAAACCAGTCGAGCTTGAGCAGGAAAAAATCGTAATCGACCTCGACAGTCCGCGGTTCACGGAACCAGTACTGCACGAACACCGACAGGGATATCTCGCGGTCGTCCAGGTACCGGCATGTCTCTGGAAACATCTCTCGCAGGTCGCCACCCCACGTGAGAATTTCATGAGGCAGATACCGCCGGCGATAGAGGTCCAACGATTCATGATCCGTTCCCAGTAACGGCAATCGCGGCGGAGGCGTCCGATCAGACTGATCCCCGACCATACGCGCGTACCGGTCGTACTGGCCGGCGACATCACCCTTCTCATGCTGTTCGACGTGGAACTCGCTCGCCGGTCCGATAGTGCCTGCGTCGGCAACCGGCCCGTTGTCGGCTAGTCGATCGAACCACTCGCCGAACCGCCGGCGGAACCGATCGAACTCCGTGACGATCTGTGGAACCGATTTCGTATCGACCTCCAGCGCCATCCCTTTGAGATGAATAAGTCGAGGATGGGATACGACCTGCGCGAGCATGTCCCAGAGCACCTCAGGAATCGGCGCGCCATGCGTGTCGATCCACAGCGGTGGACAAATGGAATCAGCCGCCTGCCTCTCCGGATCTTTCGCGTGTTCTACATTCGTTCGATGCACATCCAAACCGGCCAGATGAATCTGAATCACTCGCTCCAGAGGAAATGTGTCCAGGAAGTCCCTCAGAAACTCCGTCACGGGCCGCCGGCGCCACTCGCCGGTATACCGATAGACGGTCCAGATATGGCCGACGTCCAGCACCAGCCCGCACGAGACCTGCGCGGTAATCCGGCGGAAGAAGTCCGCGATGGGCAGCTCGCCGACACCAAAGTAGGTCAACGGCGGGATTTCGATCAGCAACAGCGGCTCGCCGTCCGGAAGAAACGATCCGCTTGTCCCAAGCCGGCGCTGGATCAGCGAGGCGTTCTCCGCAACCAGGTCCGCCGACTCGTTCGTAAACAGCGGAGGGAGGTAGGTGCCGAATGAATAGCCGGCCATTTGCTTGGCGGCGCATTCATGGTTCACCCAGTCACAGTCCAATGTCGCCAGATGCCCGGCCGCGGTGGCCAAAGCCGTCTCGAATTGGGCGCTCAGCTCGAGTCCCGGCTGAGTGACCCAGAGGCCCTCCGCGTGATACTGAAAACGCGTGTGAGGCAACCGCCGCCGAACTTCAGCGAAGGCCGGCTGCGAGGCTTTGAAAATTTCCAAATAGCCATACTCCAAGCGCCGGTCGTCAAGCGCCTCAACGAGTTCAAACAGGTCCGGCGTGTAGACATCCACCGACAGCCCGACTCCTTGCCGAGGGATTCGGGACGCGCGCGCGCGAAACTCGTGTTCGATCGTGGGCATCGACTGTTTCCTATTTGCCGGACCGTTTGATCACGTATCGAGCAGCAGTCTAATGGTCGCGCCTACGCTTTGACAAGCTCTGATGCGAAGGCAGGGAGGGTCATACCATCAACTTCTTTGACCCGCTGTGGACAGCCTGGTAAGATCAGGACAACAAG
>JBOHOS010000561.1:0-5916 GCA_050731295.1 Nitrospiraceae bacterium
CAGCACATACGCGCGAATTTCTTGATGACTTCCCAGCTGAAGACCAAAATTGGCGTTCAGCCGCTGGCGGGCTTGCTGGCTGTGATCTTGGAATCCGTCTTGCCGGTTGCCGGAGAGGCTGACATAGTAATCCGCGGTGGAATCCATGCCGCCGATCTTGAACGGTTCGGTGACGCGCCCGCTGGAGACCTGGCCCATGACCAATCCGAAGCTTCCGGCCTGAACGCGCATCTGAAGCATGGACGCGTTGTAGCCGGTGCGCGGGACAAAATTGATGGCGCCGCCGATGGTGTTGGCTCCATAGCGGAGCGCATTCGCGCCCTTGTAAACCTCGATTCGTTCATAGGCCAATAATTCGATCGACTCGAAGTCGGAAAACCCGTCCGCATCGCCGAAATAAATGCCGTTGATCAGGATATTCACGCCGCGATGATGAAAATTATTGCGAAGGGAGGTGCCTCGAATCTGAAACTGCCCTTCGTCGGCGCCGAATCGTGACTGGAACCGAACGCCGGGCGCAAACCGAAGAACATCCTCCAAATTGAGCGCTCGAGTCTCCACGATTTCCTTTTCCTCAATCAGAATGTTGCTTCCCGGTCTTCGAGCGAGCTGTTTTCTCACATCCTCGGCGTTTTCAATGCGCTGTCCTCTGACCTGGACAGGTTCCATCGTGAGCACGGTCTCGTCAGAGGGCTGCTCATCGGCGATGGCTGCGCTTGGTCCATTGAGAATCGCAAAGCCATACTGAGCGATAAATACGTATATCAGCACACGCACGAATGCACGCATGTCGATCCTCCACTGTTTAGACGGCGCGAATAAAGAAAGAGCTAGCGATCCAGGGAGGCGCAAGGAGGGGCGCGTGACCGGACCAGCGCGCGAGTGGCCGAATAACCAGCGAGGCACGAAAACCCAACGGCTCCGATCAGGACGAGAGCCGGTTGGATGATCTGGTGTAAGGCGATGAGGGGTGTCGTTGAGGAGATCTGGCAGGCCCAGACGCACAGCAAGGTATGAGCGGCCTTGCCATGGTGATTGGGGCTGTGATGATAATGCCCCGATCCACGCGGCGCCGGATCGACGGGACAGGCGGCCGCCAGGATGATCAGTGCGGCGTAGACGAACATTAAAGCGCCGGCGGACAGAGTCAGGATTCTGCGGTCGTGGGATGGACCAGGCAACGGGGTCGCTCTCATTGCAGCAGATCCTTGAGCAAGGCGATCATGTCAGGACCATCCCACCGGCGCGGCCCGATGGCGCGTCCCACGAGGTTACCCTGTCGGTCAATGATGACAGTCGTCGGCAGGCCGCGAACGCCAAAGGCCACGGTGACGTCCTTCGTTTCATCCAACAGGATTGGAAAGGAGAGCCCCAATCCCTTGGCGAAGGTCGTAATCGCCTGTTGCTGTTGGTCTGCCGTCACCGCCAGCAGGGCAAAGTCGGTAGCGGGAAAGGCCTCGCGCAGTCGGTCCATGGCCGGCATCTCCTCCTTGCACGGCCCGCACCAGGTGGCCCAGAAATTTATCAACACGACTTTGCCGCGCAAATCGGTGGAATCAATCGTGCGCCCATCCATGGTCGGCAAGGTGAAGGCAGGGGCTATCACTCGTTTCGCTTGTTGAACGCCGGCGGACGAGTACAAATCGTTAGCGGCGCTGGCGGTCACGGGGCAAATCGCCAGCGTGATGGCGGCAATCATCAGCGGGATTGATCGAACAATCATCGGAATCTCATGGCTCGCGTGCGTTGAGTCTCCCCTGCTGCAGGATAATCCGATTGTTCGGCCACGCGTGCTCAGTCCAACTGATCGCGACGACACCGCTGTCATGAATGGCGACGGTAGGATATTCGGCCTTGGCGCCGTCGCTCAATGCCTGAGCCGGCGCAAAGCTGTGGCCGCGATCCATGGATACCCGCATCGCGGTCCGCTTCCGCACGCCCGTCACCTCTTCCCAGACGGCCACGACCATGCCGTCGGGATGCACCGCCATCCGCAATTGATCGGGGAGCGAAGTGGTTGCGGTGTGGAGCGACAGCGGTTCCGAGAACGTCTTGCCCTGATCATCGGACGTGGCAAAGAGCAGCCTCGGCTGCTCGTCGGTTCCCTCCGTGTACCAGGCGACATATAGGCGTCCGGCGCGGTCGAACGCGATGGACGGTCCGCGATGCGGGCAGGCCGGGAAGGCCCAACCATCCTTATGCAGGAGCCTGGGCGTCGAAAAGGTCTTTCCCTGGTCGGTTGATGTGGCCAGGACGATGTCTCGAACATTCCCCTCGAACGTTTTTCTCCAGGCGACCCAGAGGCTTCCATCGGGCGCGACAGTTGCCATCGGACGGCAACAGGGGCACGCCATGCCGTCGATGGTCAGATTCTTCTCAATGGTCTGGCCCCCGTCCCGAGAGCAGGCGAACTGCGTCCCGGCGCCGCTCTTCTCTTTGGTTCGATTGTCCAGCCAGGCGAGGTAGACCGTTCCCTCGGGCGAGACGTACACGTTTTCGAAGCTGTGATTGATCGGGTCCCGGTCGTCATTGACGCCCACCGGAGTGGCGAAGCCGGCGCCGCCATCCCGCGAAACCGATAACTGAAGATCTGCAGCAAACGGCGCGTCCGGAGTTTTCGTCGGCAGGGACCAGGTGACGAAGATGGTGTTCTGCGGGCCTGAGGCGAGTCCGGGCGCTTGATGTAAGGCGTCCGGCTCCGTTCCCTGGGGATTGATCTGCACCGGAGGAGAAAGAGATTGATCGTCCTTGTTGACTCGGAGCGCGCGCAGCCCCCGCGTCTCACCTCGTTTGTCGAACCAGGCCACGACCGCATTCCCTGCCTGATCGAATTGCAGCGCCGGGGGAGAGATCTGGTGCGCGCCTTCCACGATCGTGCGTTTCGGCTCCAGCGTCAGCGGTGAAACGTCGGAGCCGGGACTGGCCGCAGTTACGTCCGAGAAAAGGACGACGCCGAGCAGACAAAGGATGGGAAGAGAAAGACGGAAACACGCCATGTTCGACGCTCTTCTTCAGATTGCTTATTCGAGCTTATAACTGATTGGGATTCGGATGGTGAGTGCCGGACGTCCCAACTCATGCTTTAACATCAATGGCGAAGCTTTTCGCAACAGCTCGAGCGCGTCGGCATCCAAGATGTCATGCCCGGAGCTTTTCTCCATGGTCAATTCTGAAAAATTCCCGTCCGGCCGGATCACGCAGCGAACCACCACCGTGCCTTCCCATCGGTTCATGCGCGCGGTGTGCGGATATCGCTTGAGTTGTTCGATCCGCCGCCAGAGCGCCTGCGTCAACCAGCCGAAATCCGCGCGCGGCGCCGCATACGCTTTCGTCACGGTCGTGGTAGCCGGTGCGTACTCGCGCGAGCTGTCCGCTGGATTTTCATGTTTTGGAGAAGGCGTTTCGACGCGAGGCGTCGGTTCTGCGCGCGCGACCGCTGGAGGAGGAGATTCCGCCGGAGGGTTCTCCTTAACAATCGGCGAGACCTCTCTGGTGACTGCCGGCGGTGATTCCACTGCAGCCGTCTGGGACAGCGGCTCTGGGGCGACGCGAGCCGGAGCCGGTTCGTCGATCGGGGAAACGTTCTTGGCGACCGGTTGCGGGGATGGGACGGACGTCACTTCTTGTGTCACCCCTTCCTGCGTTGGGGGCGGCGCTTCCTGTGGCGCTGTTGAAGTCACCGGTTCCTGCTTCTGTACCGTCGCCACTTCCTGAGGCGTGTGAGTCGCAACGGGCATCGGCTTGTCTTCAACTTCTCGTCTCTCCTGGATCACATGCGTTTGCTCGCGGGCCACCGGTGTTTCCACGGGAAGGGGCGTGACGGTTTCGAGCCGAGAGGCAATCGCTTGACTGACAGGTTGAGCCTGCTCCACCTTGCGCTCGACCACCTGCCGCTCAAGCGGGGTTGCGGCTAGCGGCTGTCGTTCGGGCCGTATGGTTTCCACGACCGGTTTGGTCTCGATCCGTCTGGTCACGTTTGGTTTCGGAGGATCAACCGGAGGAGATACCTTGGCAGGCGCCGGCTTGGAGGCGGGAGTCGCTGGAGGCTGCGGCTCAACCGCCGCCGTGGCTGCGGACGTGTCCTGCATGGGAGTTTGCACGACCGCCACTTCCCATCGAAATACATTCTGATCGGGAACGAATTTCACTTCGGCGACGGCAAGGAGGGCGAGACTTACGACTGCCCCATGCAGGAGAAGGGACACGCCCCATCCATGACCCCGATACGGTGTAGGAAAGTCTATGGCTCTCATGCTCGTGGAGTCGGTTCTGCTTTTACTCATACGACGGTGTTACTTGAAAACAACTTTCGCAACCGTCTGCAACGGCAATTCAACCTGCCCGAAGTCCGACTCTCCCTTGAAACTTCCGGCAATGGCCGGCATAAACTCACCGGTTTTGCCGTCCCCCAACGTGACGGTCAGCGTCTGGCTGTTCTTGTCCTGCCCCGGCTTGGCTTCGATTTGCTTAAGGGTGTCAAACTTCAGATACACCGTCGCGGCCCCGCGTTTGACCGGCAGTTGCTTGAGTTCGTGCGGCACAAAGGCGGTCTCGCTGACCTTCTCTTCCCAATAGAAGAGAATATTCTTCACTTCAGTTTCCACGCCTTGGACATCGGTGATGACAGCCGTGAACGCTTTGTCAACCTTGGTCTCCGCAACCGCCGTGTTTCCAGTTATCAACCAGGCGGCCATCAGAGCGGCGCATAGGCCGATCGTCACGGTTTGCCGCTTCGAGCACACCCACTTCATAGGTCTCTCCTTGATTCTCTGCATGCTCGCGTTGCCGTTCGCGATCCAAATCTTTAATCTCGCAGCGTTTCAACAAACTGCGCCCAAAGGGAACCGGATTCATCGATGCAACATCCACGAGCCATGGCGTCTGACTCTTGCGAAGAGCGGCCGGTCTCTCACCGGCATCTCCGCGTACGCGGAGACCTACGAATGAGACCTCTCCGCGCCGTTTGATACGATGGTGACGGCGGACGATTGCTGAACAGCGTTAGACGAGGGAAAGGGGAGGAGCTCGGGAGTGTGAGGGCAGACGCACGATACCTTGCAGGTCTTCCGAAGATGCGAGGTCAACAATGATGAGGGGTTGGAGTTGCGCATAGAGGACGAACGGAATAGCTTCGAGTCCCTGCCCCGCGGCGCACATCCATGAGCACAAGGCCGTGGTGTGCGTGGCGGCTTTGTGGTGAGCATGGTGCGCGGCATGAGGAACCGTCTGGCTGTATACCAGCCCGCTGAGAAGGAGAAGGCACACGGCCAACCCCACGGCGATGGATTGCCGAAGACGTCGGTTCATCACGGCTGATACTAGTTGTTCCCCTCGCTGAGTGTCAAGGCCATGCCCTCGGGAAGGGACGCGTCTTGGCGCGTCGGGGTGGGCGGGTGTAAACGAGAAGAGATCTGGTCTCGGTCGGCTCGGGCCACGGGAAACGCGTTCCCATGGGGAAGGAGTGCGTCTTGGCGCACTTGGGGCGGGCGGGTGTCATGTCGCCTGGAGGATTGTGGGTGAAGGATCGGGTGTGATCTGTCCCGGCTTTTCCTTTGATTCAGGTTTAATTTGCTGTATACTGACTCGTCCCAGGGAAAATAGTCTTTAGTCTGAATAGGTTAGGCCCATGCTCGCACATGCGTTGAACTTGATTTTCGGCAGTAAAAATGATCGCGAGATCAACCAGTTGCGTCCGGCCGTCGCACGCATCAATGAACTGGAGCCATCGATCGCGCCATTAAGCACGACTGCCCTCGCCGACAAAACAGCCCAATTTCAGAAGCGCATTCAGGATGGGGAAACCCTGGACGATCTCTTGCCGGAAGCCTTTGCCGTGTGCCGTGAGGCGTCCAAGCGAGTCTTGTCCATGCGGCATTTCGATGTCCAACTCTTGGGCGGCATGGTGCTGCACAAGGG
>JBOHOS010000562.1:0-2182 GCA_050731295.1 Nitrospiraceae bacterium
GTCCTGGACCGCACGTTGGAAGAGGCCGCGGCGATCCAACGGGAACGGGAACGCGGCCAAATCAGCATGTTCGGCGAGGCCATGGGGGAAGGATCGGCGTGTTCTCCCCTCTCCGATCCACCACTTCCCAATATCCCGGAGTGGGACCAGGGCCTGATGCTCAAATACGAGCGCGAGCTGACGGGATTTTATATCACGGCGCATCCTCTCGCGCGCTACGCCGCCGTCATTGAAAAATTTTCTACCGCGAAGTCCGATTGTCTCGCCGAACTGAGTGATGGGAAAGAGATCAGACTCTGCGGCATCGTGAACACCGTCAAGCTCATGACGACCAAAAAGGGCGATCGGATGGCGTACTTCACGCTTGAGGACTTGCACGGCATGATTGAGATCATTGCCTTTCCTGACCTGTATAAATCCTCCGGCGCCCTGATGACGCCGGAATCTTTGATCCGCGTGACCGGGATGATCGACCGAGCGGAAAAAGGCACCCGATTGAAAGGAACGAAGATCGAGTCGTTGACCGATCTTCAGGCGCGCGCCATCACCCGGGTCAATCTTCGCTTGGGGGGCCAGGCCGACACGCTTGCCCGGCTGCCCCAGCTCCATGACATTTTGCGCCGATACCCCGGGCAAGCTTCAATTTACTTGACGTTCTGTTTGACATCTCATGAAGCAGACACCGCTCCCCTCCCCAACCTGACCGTCACACCCAGCGACGGGTTTATTACGGAAGTCGAAGAGGTCTTGGGTAAAGGTGCGGTGGCCTTACTCTAAGCCAGCCGCAAGGAAGGCTGCTATGCGAGACTATCTGGAATTTGAAAAGCCGATCCGTGAGATCGAGGAACGGATTGAGAAGTTAGCCGGAACGGGCGCCACGCGACCGTCGGTTCAGGATGAAATCCGGAAACTGAAAGCCCGCCTGGCACAGACCGAACTCGATCTCTACGGCAAGTTGACACCTTGGCAGAGGACGCAGCTCGCTCGGCACGGGCAGCGGCCATCCGTCCTGGACTATGTGGCGGCGTTTTGCCGAGACTTCGTCGAGCTTCACGGTGACCGATCCTTTGGAGATGATCGCGCCATTGTGGGAGGATTCGCCCGCTTCAACGGAGAATCGGTCATGGTGATCGGACATATGAAAGGCAAAACTCTCAAAGAACGCATGGACCGGAATTTCGGCATGCCCAATCCGGAAGGCTACCGCAAGGCCATGCGCCTGATGCGGATGGCCGAGAGATTTCACCGTCCGATCATGACTTTTATCGACACGCCCGGAGCCTACCCTGGAATCGGCGCCGAAGAACGAGGCCAGGCGGAAGCGATCGCGCGAAACCTCCTGGTCATGTCCCGCCTGGCGGTCCCGATCGTGTCGGTCGTGATCGGAGAGGGTGGAAGTGGAGGGGCACTCGCCCTTGGTGTCGCAGACCGCTTGCTGATGCTTGAACATGCGGTCTACTCCGTGATCTCTCCTGAAGGGTGCGCGGCGATCTTGTGGGATGATCCCACGAAAGTCCCGGATGCCGCCGCGACCCTGAAACTGACCGCCCGCGATCTTCATGATCTGGGTGTGATCGATGAAGTCCTTCCTGAGCCGGTTGGCGGGGCGCACCGCGATCCCCAAATCACGGCAGAACGGCTGGCCAAAGCCCTGTCAAACCACCTCAGTCAACTGGAAGAGCTTTCCACGGAAGAGTTACTGGCGAGACGAGACGAGAAATATCGAAAGATGGGAACCGCCGCAGTCCTGGCTTCGTCTAGAGTATGATGTTGATCACCTTGAACCGGCTCAAGGATTTTGCCACATCGCGCCATCATAGGTGGGATTGGACTGGTGAGTCAGTTTGACTGTGTCCCCGTCCTTGACAATAGAATCCATCGAGCCAACCTTTCGATTAACCGTGACCAACAGTTCGCCTTTATTCATAAACGGCACGAGACCCGACATCGTATCCGCCCTGGACTCAAGCAACTGTTTCACCGTGATCGGGCCGCTCACTTCAAGCTGAAACTCCGATTCCCCCGCGCTCTGTCGCAGTGTCAACCCAAATAAAAAAACAGTGACCATAGGTTTTTTTATCCGTTCACAACGGAATCTTTATTTCACTGAGGTCGGATGTGAATGACATCCTATGCGTAACTGCCGTGCAGAATAAGCTCGTCGGAGTGTCCCCGTCAAAAG
>JBOHOS010000563.1:0-2635 GCA_050731295.1 Nitrospiraceae bacterium
GATTACAGCCAGGATTCCGCATACACCTCCGCGAACACCTTGATACATGATGCTGGGACGTTCCCCTGTGTGACTCTCCCGGAACCAAGCAAAAACAGCGATCTGTCTCATTCTCTTCTGCCTCCGGCGCGCAAAGGTTGCGAGATCATTTCGTTCATGTAAACCTGTGTTAACAGACTGCACCAACTACCTGGCGGGACTTATAACACAGCACCACACGGTGCGAATACTACCACTGAAGGCAAGTCGAGTCCCGTGATAGGGTCCTCAATAAAATGGCACGCGCGAGTCGCGATATCAGAGGCAAGCGTGAGGGTCAGATCTGGCCGGCCAAGTAGAGATCGCCGGTGGGCTGCGGGCGTCCGCCCTCCGGTTCGAGACTGACGGCGAATTTCGTGATGCGGGACCAGTCCGGCAGATTTCGAATGATGAGGCGTCCTTTATGACCGTCGTCGGTCTCGAACACCCCGGCGCTCATGGGCTTATCGACGATAGCCCACAACTGGTAGGTCTTGCCGGGTGGAAGCGGGGGCATATTGAACGCATAGAAAAAGGCCTTCTTTGTCTCGCGGTCGAACAAGAGGAAGGCGCCCGCCGACTTGGCGGTCTCCAAACCGGACAAGGAGACGACTTTCACATGAGCCGACCGCAAGAAGGTGAGCATTTCATCTCGCTGGGCTAAGGCCCGCCGCAAGCCCGCCGTGTCCTTCTCGACCTGTGCCAATTGCGTCCGTACGTACGAGAGTTCGGTTTCTCGCTCGTTCAGGGCCGATTGGATATCGTTTGCGTTCCTGGCCGTCTGCCCCACCTCCGCTTTCATTGCGACGAGCGCCGCTTCCTTCTGGGCGACTTGCTGCTGCAACTGTGTGGCCCGCGCCACGGCTTCCTGCAAGGCGATTTCCGCGCGCCGACGCTGCTCGACTTCGGCGGCCACCTGTGAATGCGTCCTCCAGGCATACCATCCCGTTCCCAGCACCAAAAGCAATAAGGCCATGGTGACCGCCGGCTGGAAGAGCCGCATGGCCAAAGGAGGGAGGAGTTGATCGAGCCACGATACGCGACGCGGCGATTCCGAAATGGCCGCTTCATGGACCTGCGCCGCCTTCCGGAAAGCCGCCTTGATCGTCTGTTGTCTCAATGCGGGAGGCACAGGCGCCGGAGGCAGCGCGTAGGGAAGAATTCCGGCCACACCCTGAAAATCCTTTAAAGAGGCATGGCACGCCGCGCAGCCCGTCAACAGGTGCGCCTCCATCGCCTGGCGCTCGTGCGGATCCAACGCGCCGATGGCGTAGAGAGGAAGAATGTCTTCAAATTGTTCGTGGGCCACGTGCTATTCCCAACAAGAGCGCAGTGAGTGTTTGAGTTTGCTCATCCCGAGCTTAATGCGCGTTTTAATCGTCCCCACGGGCTGATTCAGTCGCTTGGCAATTTCCGTATGCGAAAGCCCTTCATAATAGGCCAGCTCTAAGGCCTGCCTTTGAGCGTCTGGCAGGTCGGAGAGAGCCTGAGTAACCAGCGTTCGCAGTTCCAGATCCGCCTGCCGGTCGAACGGGCTCGGATCGTGATCCCGTACCGTTGCGGCCGTCGTGCTATCGATGGAATCGGTGATCCCATGGCCTTTGGACGACCGGGAACGAAGCCGGTCGATCGCGCGGCTCCGAGTCAGCGTCACCAGCCAGGCAATCGGCGATCCGCGTCGCGCATCGTACCGGGCGATCTTGCACCAGACTTCAGTGTAGACCTCTTGCAGCAGCTCCCCGGCTTCGTCCTTATCTCCGAGGATTCGGAATGCAAGCGTATAGAGCAGCGAACAGGATTGATCGTATAGTCGCCCGAACGCTCGCCGGTCGCCTTTAGCAACCAGCGACAAAAGGTCCGGGTCGATCACTGTCGAGGCATGTCCGGATGATGAGTCCATGCGCGCGTAATCTGCTAGGAGAAAGACGCCGCGCATCATACCATACCTACGTACCGCACCAACAAAAGGATGTGTCGCTGCAACGCGGCTGTCCTTCTTCTGCGGCGCGCGAGAAAAGATCGTGCGAGACATCCGATCATTGACTTCTGTCGTAGAAGCAACTAAAGGGAGCTGCTAATCCAAACGGCAGATCCAGGCACGGATCGGTGACCGTCGGGTCACTTCACAAAGGAGGGGCTTATGCGTATGCGGCAAGCGGTGTGGGGGTGGGCGTTGGTTGGAGTGTTCGCTCTGGGAACCGGCTGCGCCGGCGAGAGCACGATGTCCGGGTCAAGCTCGGGCACGAGTAAAGCCATGGGAGCCTCCCTCTATGAACGGCTGGGGAAGCAGGAAGCGATTGTGGCCGTGGTGGATGACTTTGTCGGCCGCGTGGCGAACGACACTCGCATCAACGGCAAATTTGCCAACGCCAATATTCCTCGACTCAAAGTCCTGCTGGTTGAGCAGATTTGCGCGGCGTCCGGCGGTCCGTGCACCTATACCGGGCGGGATATGAAGACGACCCATGTCGGAATGAATATCACCAGTGAACAGTTCGACGCGCTGGTCGGCGATCTGGTCGCGACGTTAAATAAATTCAAGGTTCCGGAGCGCGAAAAGAACGAACTCCTGAGCGTGCTTGGTCCGATGAAGAAAGACATTGTCACGGCCATGTAA
>JBOHOS010000564.1:0-3596 GCA_050731295.1 Nitrospiraceae bacterium
CTCTCGTACTCGTCCTTGAAGGAGAAGCGATCCGTTTCGTGAAAGAGATCGGAATTGAACACGACCGCCCGGTTGGCTCGATAGGGGATGGCGATCGCCCGTGCGCCGCTGTGCTTCAAGAACTCCCGCACTGCCGGCTCATTCTTGCTGCTGTTGTAATCTTTGAAATTCCACTCCTTCGGGGCTTCTTTATCCCAGACGATGAGCCCGCCGGTGGTTTGATCGAGATTGGCTTCGTCCGGCGTCAGCCAGAAATTCACATTCACGGCCGCCGCGTCGGCATGAATGTTGAGCCCCCTCAATTCGCTGTCATATTTAAACGTCCACGCCTGGGTCAGCAAATGCTGCTTGAAAATGCCCGGAAACCGCAGCCGCAATTCCTCGGCAATTTGCAAGAGGAGCGGGCAGGCAAACCCGTCGCCGATGAAGGCGCCCAGATACCCGTTCTCGTAGTCCCGTTTCCAGATCGTGGATTCCAAACAAAATCGGCGGAGAGACTGCAACGCCTCATCGGTGAGCAGATGATCGATGTACATGACTTCAGGACTGCTCGCCGTGTAGCGTGCTTCAATGGCCGGTACGTCCAACGCGGCGTTCAGCGCCCCATCCGTCAGGGCCGGGCTATCACCATAGTGAATGATCCGATTGAAGGCCGCCGAGATCGCAGCCAGTTCCTCACCGCCGACGCTCATTCGGCCGGTCCCATCCGCTTGACGGTCACCCTGTTGTTTGAGCTGTTTGAGCTGCTGCAAACCGGCCTGATGGCTCTCGTGGATCAGTCGCCGATCCAGAAGATACTGAAACTGTTCCGCCTCATGCTTGAGTCGCGACCTGGAGACAAGCTGATCAGAAACCGGGCGCCCGTGATCGAGCTTGATCTGGGCGGATTTCCGCAGGCAGCTCAAGGCCTGATCAAACCGCTGCTGCCACAGCCGGGCAAACGCCAGATTGTAAATCGCCTTCACGTAATCCGGCTTGATGCGCAGAGCGCGCTCGAGCGACGCCACCGCCTCGTCCAGCTTGCCGTGTTCCATTAAGGCGATCCCCAGATTGCTGTGCGCCTCGACGTGGTTCGGGTTGAGGTTCAAGGCCTCTTGGTACGCGGCGACCGCGTCCTCGATCTTGCCTTGCTCCTTCAGCGCCACGCCGAGATTGTTGTGCGCCTCCACATAGTCGGGGTTGAGGCGGAGAGCCTGCCGGTAGGCGAACACCGCGTCCTCCAACCGGCCTTGCTCCAGCAGCACATTACCCAGATTGCTCTGTGCCTCGACGTAGCGAGGGTTGAGGCTCAAGGCTTTGGTGTATGCGGCCATGGCCTCGACCAACTTGCCTTGTCTCTGCAGTACGACGCCGAGGTTAAAGCAGTAGGGCGCTTTGCTCGAATCGTGTTGAATGGCCTGAGCGATGAGATCAACGGCCCGATCGAGACGGCCGGTCCGAAAGGCGATCAACCCGAGTAGATGCAGGGCCTCGGGGTGGTTGGGATGGCGCTGGAGGATTTGATGGTAGGCCTGCTCTGCCTGCGAGAGCCGACCGGACTGATGATGAACGACCGCTTCGCTGAGTAATCGCTGAAGCTCACCGCCGGCAGGCGACGGTCCCGGCATTTTCTGTAACCGATCCTGCCGCCGTCTTTCAGCACGATTCATGGTCGTTCCAAGCACAGTTCAAAGCCCAACCCATCGGGCCATCTGAGATGGTTAAAGCTAGGCTGTCGCCGTTGAAGTGTCAAGATCGGGGTTGGCGGCAAGACGAAAGAGGACGTAACACAGGGCGACTAAGGCAAGGTCTTCAATCGGTGAGTACCAGCGGAGAGGCTGAGGGAAGAACACGCCGAAGCAGCCACAGTTCTGAAGTTCCAGTCCGCGAAGCAGCGAGATGATCATCCAAAGAGCATACATGGCATTGAGCCCGGCCGCGACCAGCGCAACGGTTCGGAGGCGCCAACCTGAAAGCAACCAAAGCCCCACGGCGAACTCGATCCCGATGACCGTTACGGCGACCGGAACGAGCGCCGCATCAGGCCATGCCTTGTAGGTTCGGAGGACCTCGATGAACCCGGACAGATCCAACGCCTTGCCGACCGCCGATGCCAAAAAGATGCCGCCAATAAAAAATCGGAGGGACCAGCGAAGCAACATCGGCTGTGATCCCCCTTTTTCGAAGCCGCGCGGAACACCACGACAGAGTTCCGCCTAGACGATCTTCAATTTCTCGAAGTCAACCCCGTCGGGATCGGGCGGGCGCTTGAGGTGCATGTCTTCCAGCGCATCCACCACGGTCTGAGCCACGGCGAGATTACGATACCATTTGCGATTGGCGGGTATGACGTGCCATGGAGCATGCTCGGTGCTGGTCGCTGATATGGCATCCTCATAGGCCGCCATGTAGTTCGACCAGAGCTTGCGCTCCTCCAAGTCTCCGGGGTTGAACTTCCAGCGTTTGTCGGGATTGCGCACCCGCGCTTCGAGGCGTTCCCGCTGCTCGTCTTTCGAGATATGCAAGAAGAACTTGAGGATGTCCGTGCCGTTTTCATGAAGCAGCCGCTCAAAATCTCGAATCTGCTTGAACCGCTGTTCCGCGAGATCATCGGACACTCTCCCATGCACCCGCGTGATCAGCACGTCCTCATAGTGCGAGCGATTGAATATTCCGATATACCCCTTGGGCGGCGCTTCCTGATGCACCCGCCACAAAAAGTCATGAGCCAACTCACGGGCGCTCGGCGCCTTGAACGGCGTCACCCGGCAGCCCTGCGGATTGATCCCGGCCATCACGTGTTTGATCGTCCCGTCCTTGCCGCCCGTGTCCATCGCTTGCAGAACAATCAGGAGGGAACGGCCGGCATTGGCATAGAGTCGTTCTTGCAAGGGCTTGAGTCGATCCAAGAGGGACCGAGTGTCGGCTTCGGCCTTGGCTTTGCCGGCCTCGTTGGATGTATAGTCGCCGGTGTCGGACGGGTCGATCTTGCCGAGGTTCAACCTTGAGCCCGGCTTGATGCGATATATTTTCATCGTTCACTCCGGTCGCGTCTCAATCTCCTACGTGTTTTCACCTCCTCTGCCAAGGTCGCTCCACATGGTAGGGCAACGTCACTTCGTTGTCCAGGGCAAGGCGGCCCGTATTCTGATCGCCATTGCCAACACGATCCGGCGTCTGCTTCTTACCCATCTGGGCGTCAAAAAAGAAAGGCCCCTGAGCTTCATGCTCAGGGGCCGCTATGGTATGCAGCTCACACTTGAGGTATCGAATAGCGCTCGCATTTGATCGAAGCGAGCGGCTCAAACGAAGCGTGATTAGAAGAAACCGAAACACGACTCAAGGTGTTTATCCGCTGTGCACATAAGTAGCACAGCGGTACACGCCAAGCGAGGGATGGTGGAGGTGAGGGGATTTGAACCCCTGTCCGAAGAACTTCGGTGCAACAGATCTACATGCGTAGCCGATAGTTTTAGTTTCGCAGTCGCCCACGCCCATCGGCCGGCTTAGAACAACCGCTAGCCCAGAAAGTTCTCGTCCTCAGCCGCTGAGCACCAGCCTTGGACCAGCCTGCTGCATCGCGCCCCTTCCACCCCCGCAGGCCTCAGGTGGAGAGA
>JBOHOS010000565.1:0-2107 GCA_050731295.1 Nitrospiraceae bacterium
CCGTGAAACGACATGCCGCCTTCCCAGACGGCCAAGATTTTGACGGGATGGTCGATGTAGTAGGAAAAGTTGTAAAACAGCGTATATCCGAGACGCCCTCCGAGAAATACCCCGACCGCGGAATAGACGATCAAATCGTAGAGCTGCTCTTTCGTGATGGCAATGCCCCGCGCGGCAGCTCTCGTCTTAATCACAAAGTACGCCGTAGTCAGCGCCATGAGATACATGAGGCCATACCAACGAAACTGCAGCGGGCCGATGCGGAGGAACACCGGGTCGATGTTGGGATACTGAATCATACCGGGCGGCATCTTAGCCCAGATGATTTCCGAATAGCTACTCCGCCGACCACTCCGGTCCGCTGAGCGCCGTAGCGCTGCGCAATGGCATTCACATATGATGGATGGAGTTGCGAACGCATGGCCGTGTTCGGAAGGCGACGAGAAGGAGTATCATAGGGTTATGACGCCTCTTCTTCTCCTTCTGGTTCTGGCGGGACATGTCGAGATTGGTTGGCTCCAAGACTATCCGATGGTGGAGCTGACGGCCTCCTCTCGCTCGCTCGATGGTCAGGAACTGCTGAAGATCGGTGATATCCATGAGGTGCAAAACCACCTTCAGGAAGCGCTGCCTTATTATCAGCGTGCGGTCGATGCTTTTCGTATGAAAAAGAATCGACGCGGAGAGGCGGCGGCGCTGATCAAGGTCGGGCATGTCCTTGAGCGACAGGGCAAGCTTGAGGAGTCCGCCGCCGCTTTCCATTCGGCGGTCTCCTTGCTGGTCGATCTGGGCGACCAGCGCTCTCACGCGCAGGCCTTGCTCAACTGGGGGCGCGTCACCCAGGCGCTGGGGCATACCCTGGAAGCCGAGAAGGCCTACCGACGATCCCAAGACCTCTTTCATCGAGCCGGAGACCGGCAGGGCTGGACCGAGAGTTCGATCCGCCTCGGCCACTTACGCGTGTCTCAGGAGCGAATGGCGGAGGCGTTGGAACTCCTTCAAGCCGCGCTCCAAGACGCCCGAGCTCGAAACGACGGCCCTCACCAGATGGCGGCGCTGACGCTGATCGCCGATGCCCGTTTTGAGAGCGGAGAACTGGGGCTGGCGCGAGAACACTATCAGCAGAGTCTTCAGTTGGCGGAGGCGCAACGGGATTCGCCGCGGGCGGCGGACGTGCGCCTTCGGCTCGCGCGGCTTTACGAGGCCGACGAGGACTACTCGGCAAGTCGAACCATGGCCAAAAAAGCGCTCACGCTGTATCAAACGTTACGAGACCGGACCCGGGAAGCGGATACGCTCTCCTTGCTCGGCCGTCTGGACCATGCCGAAGGCCAGGCTATACAGGCTTTAGAGCATCATGAACAAGCCCTGATGCTCTACCGGGCGCTTCGTAACCGCATGCGGGAAGCCGGCAGCCTGGCGAATCTCGCCGTCGTCTATGAAACTCAAGGGTCGCTTGACCAAGCCCGGGAGACCCAAGAGAAGGTCGTCTTTCTTCTGCAATCTCATTCCGAGTAAACTCCCCCTCCTTTTTCAAATACTGTACGTTTTCTGGTACGTAGATTTGCCACGCTGTATCGAAAAGGGAACAGTGCTGTTCTCTCCTTGAACCCTTCCCTAAAAAAGAACCGCTGATTTTATTGCAGATTCGAAATCTACGGTCATGGCACAGTGTATGCTTTGTCAGTGCGTGAGTGCTCAACGAAATGAGTCGGGGTTTCAGCTTCACAATTTAATGTTGGAAGGAGTGACGACCATGTCTACTCAGGGGCGGCAGGCGGCGAAGGTGGCGGCATTGGTAGCAGGCGGTACGGTCATTGGAGCAGGACTTGGACTGCTGTTTGCGCCACAGACTGGGGTTGAGACGCGGCGGCAGATCAAACACTATGCAGGACGGGCGCAGGTTGAAGCAACACGCATCGGCCGGAAGGTGAAGTCCGGAATGGATCAGACCATCGAGTTAGGAAAGTCGTTCGTGGCGAAGAAGGAGTCGGCCCGTCCCGAAGCCGCCTAATCGAATCTTCAATTCGAGTCTTTTCATGACCTTTTGAACGGCTCGCGCTGCCCGTGCGGGCCGTTTCCGTTTGAAGCCCGGATGATTGACCCC
>JBOHOS010000566.1:0-5298 GCA_050731295.1 Nitrospiraceae bacterium
CATCAACACCCATCCGCTAGTCATCCGAGGCGCGGTGGAAGCGTTCTTACGATTCGGCGCTGCCAGAGTGATGGTGGCGGAGGGCCCCGGTCATCGCCGAGACACGCTCGACGTCCTGGAGAAATCAGGACTTGCGGACGTGCTGTATGAAGACCGCATTCCATTTGTCGATCTGAATTATTTAACCGGCCACACCGTCCCGAATGTCGGCCGCATGACCCGACTCCGGACGCTCACGTTTCCCGGACTGTTTCAAGAAGTTGATTGGATTGTCTCGGTGGCGAAGCTCAAAACACATCACTGGGCAGGCGTGACACTGTCCATGAAAAATCTGTTCGGCGTGATGCCGGGCATCTACTACGGGTGGCCGAAGAATGTCTTGCACCATGCCGGCATTGAAAATTCGATTCTCGACATCAACGCCACGCTCCGTCCTCATTTTGCGATTGTGGACGGAATTATCGGGATGGAGGGAGACGGGCCGATCATGGGGAGCCCACGACAGGCCGGCGTGCTCGTGATGGGTCGTAATTTCCCAGCAGTCGATGCCACCTGTGCTCGCATTATGGGCCTGGACCCTCACAAGGTGCGCTACCTGGCGCGAGCCGAGGACTGGCTTGGCCCCATCTCCGACACACGCATCAAACAGGTCGGCGAAACGATCGCTTCGGTCCGTACGAACTTTGCGTTGATTGATGATATCCCTGCCCATAAGGGGCTTCGTCTCGCGTAGAGCGACTTCCGCCCATCATGTTTCGGCAAGCTGTTGGAGGATTACGTGTCGAGTTTTACCTTGGCTGGCTCAGAACAATCAGTCTCTGACGCTTCGCGAAATCGAAAGAGCAATTATGCCCTCACCTATTTGCCGGCGATCGATGGACTCAGAGGGCTAGCGGTCCTGCTGGTTGTCTGGTATCACACGCCCTTTCTTTTCACGCACGTCACAGCATTGCATGAAGGAGTGTTCTGGAGGATGAGCACGGCCGGCTGGATAGGCGTGGATTTGTTTTTTGTCGTCAGCGGGTTTCTGATTACCTCGATACTCTTGAGAATCACGGAGATTGAAGGCTCGCTTCTAGTGTTCTGGTACCGAAGAGGTCTGCGAATTCTCCCGCTCGCCATGCTTTATCTTTCAATCCTGTACCTGAACACCGCTCTTCATGACCCCATCAGGATCCTCAACAACTTTGACGCATGGGCCCCATACTTCTTCTATATGGGGAACCTGCATATCGCCATCAATGGATGGCAGCCGATCGTCGTCATGATCCTATGGAGTCTGGCCGTAGAGGAGCAGTTTTATATACTCTGGCCGGTATTGGTCCATTACCTAACCAGAAGAAACCTGCTCATCTTCAGCGGCATGATAATCGCCCTTTCTCCCCTCGCGAGACACTTCATTGATCAGACTGCCGGTTACCCTGCCGTCTATGTTCTCACGATCTGTCGACTGGATGCTCTCGCCGCCGGCGCCGTGCTGGCAGTATTAATCAGTAGCGAAGTATGGAAGAAACAAGCCACATTCTGGTGCAGGAAGCTTGCGCCCTTAGCATTGGCTGTATTCCTCATGACCTTTATCGTTCCCTTTGGTCCATCTTTTCCCAATACGCGGCCAAGCTACTTTACTATGTTTGGGTATACCTGGATCGCTATTGCCCTTGCTATTTTGGTGGGAGCAAGCGTGACTTGCAGTGGATGGGTCCGTTCTGTATTGGGTAGCAGGATTCTGATCTTTGTTGGAAAACGCTGCTATGGTTTTTATCTTTGGCATTCACTGGTAGCTGCGGTTGTGAAGAAGCTTGTCACCGCCCTGTCGTTTCATATCGGTTTTTATGGCATCATCGCAATTTGGTTAATCTGCCTGCCGGTTGTGGTAAGCATTTCCTGGTATATCTTTGAACGGCCGATTCTCAACCTTAAACGTCTATGTTCTTACCCCAACCAGCCAAAAGCTCCGGTATTTCCTCCTGGCACCCAACTGGCACGGATCAATTCAACATAGTCAATTCGGTAAGGGCTTGGGTCATTCGTTGCGCAGACCGCCGAGTTGAACAGCGTACTTTACCTGGCGCCTTTCCACTCGCTGGCTAATTTTTGCGCTTCTGCGATTTGTGCCGGCGTCATTTTCGTGGCGACAAAATCTCGGAGTGCCCATCCCTGCTTGTCTCCATGAGCGCCGGCCAGGTTCCACCACATATGAGCCTGCACAAAATCTCGTGGGACACCACGGCCATCCTCGTACATCTTCCCGATTTTAACTTGAGCCCGCGCATTCCCTTTCTCAGCCGCTGCGCGAAACAATCGCAGCGCTTCCGAGGAGTTCTGCGGCACGCCGCGCCCTTCGGTGTATAAGATACCCAAATCGACTTGAGCCTCTGTATTCCCACCATCGGCGGCAAGACGATACCAGCGCACAGCCTCTGCCGGGTTTTGTTGGATGCCTTCTGCGCCGAACCAGTACATTGATCCTAGCTTATGCTGAGCCGCAGCGTCTCCATGCTCCGCCTGAGAGCGAATCCTGCTCTCTCCAGAAGCACATCCCAATCCGCTCACGAGTATTCCTGCCAGGAATACCAAATAGAGAACTGTTGTAAATCTTGTCAGCATAGCCGCTCCTTACGCGGAGAAATTAAGAAAGGGACTTTCCTCTGTAGACTGAATCGAATTTCTATGATTTAGACGGACGCTCAGTATTGCACTCTGAGGATACATGGTTTCTCTACGGTATCCTCATTGCGGACGAGAACCAAATAGACAATCGACTGCCCACCACCAGTTAGCGCCAACGGTGACGGCTTCGTCCGTCTGCTTTTTGAAGAGCTGGTCGATGACGTTGACTCTCTCGCGGACTCGCCGAAAGCTCACGTGAATAGTTCAGGCGTGTTGGGAGATTGCTGGACCGCTCCTTTGCTTTTCAGGACTTTCCTACTCAAAGGCCTTGCAATATTGGTCAAACTGCAGGACAACTGCTACGAATTGATCGCCGCCCTGCCGATAATAGCCTTCCAAAGAAGTCCCCTCGCGTTGGTCTTGTCTCAGTTTCGCACATGCCCTACGTTCCGCATGCTGAACCAGTGGTTGGAGGCGTTGCTGTTGCCCAAGGGGACGTTGCACAGGTCCCGTTGGAGCTGCTTGCTTTCACACCACTGGGGGGTAGACCACAAGTAGACTGACGAGAATGAACGTCACGTTGGCCATCAGAGGGAGCTCCTATTGATAAAGGAGTGGTGGACATTCCCTTTCCCAAAAAGAGATCAAACGATGACCTTGTGATTGATCGGTTCAAACCGCTGCTGCTGACATGACCAACGAAGTGACGGCCTGCTCTTAGGGGAAGAAATTACGCCGAATATATAGCTATCCGTCCGGTAAATTTCCACGCCATCGCTGAAGGCTTGGCGCCGTGCAGTGAGAAGGGGACAGGCCGTCATTGCACAAAAATCAGCAACGGTGATATACCCTAATACCTGCTTATCCAATCCTGATACCCAAATCAGCATAGGCATTCATCCCGTATCGCATTTGCGTTACTGAGAAGATCGCTCCGTGATGCCTCTCTTATTGGCATTATTGATGTCATAGTAACAATCCTCCGGAAGAAGGAGGCGCTTACCCTCACTTCCCCGATCGCGCACTCCACTTCTACCGGTCGCATGAGGTCGCATGAAAAGGGGTCGGGAGTCTTTTCTCAGGAGCCTTTGGGCCGCCCGCGCGGACGCAGCGCCTCCATCCCAAAACATATGACCATCCGGCGGACCCAGGTCTCCTCTCCAAACGGTCGCCCGCGCTGCACACCGAGGTGTAACGCATCCAGCTCAGCCACGCGCTCGGGGCGGTTCATCCGCACTACCCAGTCCCGTGGCCGGTCCACCGGCCAGTCGCTCAGCCAGGCCGTGCGGTTCGGGTCCCCCTGTATCCGCCCGCCAGAGGCTTGACCACCGCCCCTTTTGTGTCTTTTGTGTTACCTCACTGTCCTTCATTTTCACCCTCCTCCTATGCGGTCTGCAACTATGTGTACGTAACAATTTGTAGGTTATTATCCGATATTAAAAGGAGGTCCATGAGACTAGCATAGATGCTGTACAAACGTTTCGGGTATATCTAATGACCCTCCTTAACCCGACTCGCGCTCGTGAACCCAGAACCTGCCTCGCTATTACTTCGCATTGGGTCCGGCAGGGTTGGCTGCGCTGAGGAGAAAGGGACGTAACGACGGATGTAGGGTGGAACTCAATAGCTGAAACAATGGCGGATCATTATGACACCGAGCTTCTCAAATAAGTTCTGCCATCTGACTTTACTAGCAGTGCTCGTTGTTTCCAATGTAGGGAAGGCAGATGCCGATGGGTGGGCTAAGACATCTCGTGGGATCGGTCTATTTCCGAATCTCCTCGGTTCCCCAGTTCAGCACTTTGAGAGTCGGATGATGGACTCGCCGGTGGTGCATTTTGAGAGTCGGATGTTAAATTCGCCCGCTCAACTTATCGGAAGTCCATTTGGACCGTACCGATTTGCGACGCTTCCCAGCGCGGTAGAGTTGTGGACCACCCGAAGATCCGTAGGGTGGCTTCCGGCAATGCTCCAAACACCACAAGGGATCCTGCTTTTGCTGCCACCGTACGTGCTGCCGCAATCGATGTGGTTTATTCCGATACAAACTGCTGTCCCGTATGACGAAGAGCCTACCCATTCCAGACCAAGAGCGGTTCTCCCACCAAAGTTTATTACTCTCCACTGCGGTCGCTACATCGAAATAACTAATCCAAAAGCTTGGAGTCTGAGGGACAAGGAAGAGGAGTCCTGCCAATAACTGATCTAAACTGACCAGCCCCCGCCTTATCTTCCAGTCGTAACAAGGATTCTTTTTGCAAATTCGTTGGGGCGTCAGATACTCGCGACTGCTATGCGGTCTAACGCGATTGCGGAAGGCATGGGAGGTCTTATCGGAATGGATACAGATGAAACGCCAGGTAGGATACGAAACTTCAACCTTGGACGTGATACGGAAAGAGCAGAGCCTGGAAGAACATCGACGCCACCATCATTGGCGCGAATTCGTGAAAGCAAATTACTCCGATCCGCCAGCTGCTGCGTAAGGTGCTCCAGAAGCGCATGCGCATCGCACCGCAAGACCGTGAACACTATTTCTTTTCAGGGAAAGCTGCCCTGGCCGAATACTGGCGGGAGCGTTACCTAAAGATAAGATATGGCGTCCCCAACGGGAGAGGCTGCGGTAGTTACTTACTCCCTGCGCTTGGGATTGAGCTGTTGCATTTCAATGAGTTGCCCTTGAGTGCC
>JBOHOS010000567.1:0-3140 GCA_050731295.1 Nitrospiraceae bacterium
CTCCCATATCGGCCAACAGATTGACCGTGGCTTGTTGTATCCGCACATCCGGCTCGGTGGTGACCCGGGCGTGATTTCCGTCAAGCGCCCAGGACCACTGAATCGTCCCCGCCCCGAATACCAGCGCTCCGCTTTCATGCCGGTAGAGCGTGAGGTGATGGGTGGCTGAACCGGGCCGGTAGGTCGATCCGTGGTCCTGCAGCAAGCTCGGGACGTGGCTCACCGCCGTGGTGGACAGGCGGAACAGGCCTGCCGGCCGATGGCCATTGTCGGGGTCCTCGTCCCACTCGAAGCCGAGCACGCCGGGACCGAAGGAGACGGTTTGGCCGGGCGACAGAGCGGTAAGATCGGTCTGGCGCCAAAAACGGAGTTTGCCTTCTTCTGCAGAAACGGAGAGTGCGTAATCACCCGGCCCGTTCACCATAAAGAGCGTGCCGGTGACCGCATTTTCCGGGCGGCCGCCGTCAGCCGGTGGACTGAAGCGGGGGTCCCGCCAGGTGCCGGTCCATGTTCGATCCGGATCAATTTTGGCATTCGCCTGGGTCTCCTTATAACAAACCAGAGTGCGGTAGGGAGTGGCGGAGCCGTCCATGCTCGGCTCCCAGCGGGTCTTCCAGAACATCTCGTTGCCGCTGAAAAACGCAAGATGGACGCCCTGGGCACGAGCCGCTTCCACTGCCTTGCGTTGCCCGGCCGACCAGTACTCATCGTGCCCGACAGACACGAACACGCGATGCCGGCGGATGAGGTCTCCACGGCGGTCGCTGTCCACGCCGGCCATGTAACTCACATCGTACCCGTTCGCTTCCAGCCATCGGACCATGGGGTATTCGGCGTTGAACACCCAATTCTCGCCGTTGGTCCACGGATTGGTGAACGGCCGGTTGTAGCTGACCTTATAGGCGCGCGCCGCATCCCGCGGCACGCCGTCATAGAGGCTGTTGCCGCCAAAGGCGTTGTAGGCCTGCCACGTTGTGTCGGAGGTTTGCACGAGCAGGTCCGAACGTCCCTCATCGTCGCGGACAACGAAGACGAGATGGCCTGCGCCGGCGAGACCATCTTCACGCACGAGCTTGGTGAAATAGATGCCGGATGTGGCGTCCGCCGGAACGTTCCAGAAAGCAGACTCCGTCCAATTCCCGCAGTCCACGAGTCCCGTCTGCGCATCGGCGAGGCAGGGTGGCTGAGGAGAGAGACCGAGAGCGGGCTGAACGGTCGCGACCTTGCGCGCGCCTGTTCCGCCGTAGAAGCCCAAACGATAGATGTCCAGATAGTACCGCGTGGCGTCCGTCTGAATCTTGAAGTGAATGGTCTCTCCGCGGTTCACGCTGATGTCGGTCGTGAATCCCAACAGGGTCTGAACATCCGGTAAGCCGATGGACCATTCGCCGGCCGGAGTCCCCGGCTTGCAGTTCTCAGCGACAATCAGATTGGGGGGCGCCTCGCAAGGATCGGCCGCCTGAACGGAAGGGACGAAAACCAATAGATGCCAAACAAAAGAGAGAAGCGCTAGATTCTTAATCATGTCTCGCCGCACATGCCGGCCGTTGCCTTCCGCGAGCCGGGCAGGTCTCACGGCCGATTATCGCCGGGCTTGCCGCGCCGGCTGATTTCATGTGTATAGTGCTCATCCAGAGGAAGACGAAATAGACATGGACTCAACGCCCAAGCGCAGGGACACTGGGGAGTCGTGGCCGCCATTGTGGTCCATCGGTCTTGCGGTGGCGGTGATGCTGATCATCCCCGTCATTCTGTATTCCATGGCGCCCTCCGGTCCAATCCGGGAGGGCGATACGGTCTTCGCGAACGCACGGCACGCGGTGGAGTTAGTGGACTGGGGCAGGTATGAGCAGGCCGGGTATGAGCAGTCATGTGTCCTGGAACATCGAGACCCGTTGATCATCGTCCGGCGGCCTTCCGACCGACCGGGAAGCGCACTCGTCGCGGAGGTCCAGGGAAAAATTCAAATCGAATTTCCTTTCTGCCCGCCGCATGCGAAAGTCATCGTGAAGCCCCACCACATCACCCAAAAGCCGAGCATCTTGAGCGATATCAAGGATAATCTGGCCCGCCTCCTTACACGGTAACACGGCCGAGACACGCCGTCCTCCCGCGAGCCGGTTCTCGACGCGGCTCTTACGGCGTACGGGGTCCTCGGAAAACCTGCGCAGCCCACATGTCTCGCTCGAACGTTCACTTGATTGATTCACGAATCGGGAGGGTCCGCGTTGCGCGCAGACCGTAGCTGGAGCAGATGTCGTGAGGCAGGGGAGGATAGCGAGTAACCGGGGCGCCGGCGTTGAAAGAGCAACGGACCGGAAGAAAAGCGACTCCTCCGGTCCGTATGCCGTAGAATCGTCCAGCCCAATGTTCTATTTGCTGAACCTGACGACAATGGCGCCCATCAAATCCCCCTGCTTGAAGTCCTTCTTCGCGCTATCCGGATGAGCATTGTGGCAATCGGCGCACGATTGAACGATGGCAAAGTCTGCGGCCAGCCCTTTGAACTGTTTGCCGTCCTCGAACGTCACGACCGTCACTTTGGGGTCCGCCAACATCTTCTTAAGCGCATTGGCCTCAGCCTCCGTCTTGGGAAGATTGGCTTTGTAAATCGGCGTCAGACCGATCAAGCCCAGCTCAAAATCCTTCAGTTCCGCCCCGGCCGCCTTGACGAACTGCGCGGGCAACATGATCGCGTGATCATCCTTCGTCCAATTCTCATTCGGCTTCACGCCGGCCTTCTTTGCCTGATCCACGATTTGTTTCACGTAGACCGATCGAAAGGCCTTCGCCGTAGCAAGGATGTATTTCGCCGCTGCCTCTCGAGAGATGTCAGCTGCAAAGACGAATGGAACCGCGAGCATGAGGACCAACAACAGCAGGACGGAGACGCGCATCTTGCCGCCGATCTTTGTCATGGGAACCTCCGGGGTTAAGGATGGCTGGATGAGGTGAATGGCTTAGGACGCTTCAGCTACGCCCTTTTTTATAAAGTGTCAAGGAAGACTTTTAGCGTGCGCGTTAAACACACGGAGGATTGCCGGCGGTATGGGGCGGTATGGATGGGTGGGATCGTCGTTGGAGGTATGCCGAAGCTGGCTCAGCTTGCCGCTGAAGGGAGCTTATAGAGAGTCGTACAT
>JBOHOS010000568.1:0-3316 GCA_050731295.1 Nitrospiraceae bacterium
CCATGATCCCTTCCAGCGCACCCTGGCGAAGCTCTCCAAGGGCGAGGCGTCCGAGGAACCGTTGTTCATCCGTGGTCGCGGTCTCCATGAGTTCGGCTAGTACACGGCGACGTTCGGAGGCTGAGCCGGCGCCAGTCGTGCGCGTCATGCGCGCGAATGCTTCATCCACCTGAAGCAGCGTGAGCGTAGCTCTCTCCGCCGATCTGCCGGGCGACGCGGCATCCAGCAGAGCCGGCCCAATACCCACGTTTCGCTGGCGCGGCCGGCCGGCGAGATAATTGACGCCGACCTCGATTTCATCGGGTGCGAGCCGGCGAAGGCATGCGCTGAGAAGGCCGATCTTCTCGATCCGGCTTTGCGTCTCCGTGATGTTCCTGGAAAGGGCTACGATCTCGGAAAGCAGCATGAGGATGCCTACCGATATGGAGGGTATCGTCGTGTATCGATTCCGAAATGGCGCCGAAAGCATGGGCTTACGAACCGTTGTGCCCGTCCTTGCGGTCTTTCCAATGAGCCACCATCCATTCCTGCGAATTCAGCGCGTCCTGCTCAGATTGCGGGGTCACGCGCTCGTACCGGCCGTCCGGCAACAGCCGCCTGGCCTGGACGTTGTCCTGCAGATGTCGGTGAAGGATGTCATGGACGATCGAGTCGCGAAGGTCGGGATCTTCAACGGGGAACAGGATTTCGACTCGATGGTCCAGATTGCGGGGCATGAGGTCGGCGCTCCCAAGAAGCACGTCATGCTGCCCGCCGTTTTGAAAATAATAGATTCGCGTATGCTCTAAAAAACGTCCGACGATGGACGTCACAGTAATGGTCTCGCTCAGGCCTTGCACCCCCGGGCGCAAGCAACATATGCCACGCACCTGAAGATCAATCCTCACGCCGGCTTGAGAAGCCTCGTAGAGTGCGCGGATGAATTGTCGATCCACCAGCGCATTCATCTTAAAGGCCAGATAGCCGTCGCCATGCCGGCGCTGTCGCGCCACTTCGCGCTCAATTCGGGTGAGGAGTTGTTGGCGCATGGTGCGGGGCGCGACCAATAATTTGGAGAACGAGTCTTTGCGCGAATACCCCGTCAGCGCATTGAACAGATCCGAGACATCCGCGCAGATCTGAGGATGGCACGTGAAATAGCTGAGATCGGTATAGATGCGGGCCGTGACGGCATTGTAATTGCCCGTGCCCATATGCACGTAGCGGCGAATCCCGTCCTGCTCGCGCCGGACGACCAGGCACATCTTCGCGTGAGTTTTCAGGCCCAATACGCCGTATACGACGTGGACGCCCTCGTCTTCGAGCGCCCGCGCCCAGGTGATGTTATTTTCCTCGTCGAAACGCGCTTTCAGCTCGAGCAGGACCGCCACCTGCTTGTCGTTCTGCCGGGCTTCCGTCAGCGCGTCCACCAGCGGCGAGTTGGCGCCGATGCGATACAGGGTTTGTTTGATGGCCAGCACGGCCGGGTCCCGCGCGGCTTGCCGGATGAAATCCACGACCGGCATAAAGCTGTCATACGGATGGTACAGCAGCAGGTCCTTTTCTCGAATAGCGGAAAAAAGATTGTGCGGCGTTTTCGCAAGCGGCCCGGGTATCGCCGGCAAGAAGGGCGGATCTTTCAGTTCAGGACGGTCGAGGCGAGTCAGTTCCATGATCTGCGCCAGGCCGGGAGGACCGTCGACCGTGTACACCTGATAGGGCACGAGCTCCAGATTACGAATCAACACCGCACGGATACGTTCAGGCATGTCGGTGTCGATTTCAAGTCGCACGGCTGATCCGAAATGGCGCAGATCGATCTGCTCTTCGACGGTCGTCATCAGATCGGCCGCTTCATCTTCTTTGATTTCCACGTCCGCATCCCGGGTCACGCGAAAGGGGTAGGCGTCCATGACCTGCAAGCCAGGAAATAAGAGCGGCATGTTGGCGGCGAGGACTTCTTCAAGCCAGACGAAGTTGTTGGCCAGCACACCCCCCAGGCCGAGTTGCTCATCGCGCTCAACCTTGTCCTCGTCCGGCACGCGGACCAGGCGAGGAAACACATCGGGAACTTTGACCCTGGCAAAACGCTCTCCCAGCTTGGGATCTTGAACAGCCACCGCTAGATTCAGACTCAGATTTGAAATGTGGGGAAAGGGATGAGCCGGGTCGAACGCCAACGGCGTGAGAGTCGGAAAAATCTCCTGCGAGAAATACCGGTCCACCAGCGCGCGTTGTTTGATTCCAAGGTCGCGGTAGCACAGGATGCGGATGCCGGCGGATTCCAAATTCCGCAACAAGTCCTGGCGCCAGCAATCCGATTGCCGGCTCAATTGCGCCATCACGGCTTGGCGAATGGCCGCGACCTGCTCAGAGGCCGTCATGCCGTCAGGCGGGGTTTCCAACACCCCGCCGGCCATCTGCCGGCGGAGCGAAGAGACTCGGATCATAAAGAACTCGTCCATGTTGCTGGCCGAGATCGCGAGAAATTTCACTCGTTCCAATAAGGGATGCCGGTGGTCCAGGGCTTCCTCCAGGACCCGCTCGTTGAACTGAAGCCAACTCAATTCGCGATTGATGTACAACCGGGGATCGTCCAAATTGGCCGGCTGATCGGATGGCGTGATGTCGAGGGGCTGCGCGTGGTGTGCCGGCATAACGACCGTTCCAACGAGGGATGATCACAAGCAGGTTGTCCCGGTCATCATACCATGCCGGACCGGGTTCCGATTATCACGAAAACCGCACGTTGATGATGACGAATGCACGAGGTTACGGGTCAGAAGTGGTCGCTGCCGGTTGCGCCGGCCTATGGTGAAGTTGCAGACAGCGGGGTAGACTGCACAGCATGGTTGACATAAGGTTTCGCGGTCGGTCGGTGATCGTGGTGGGGGCGGGGTTAGCCGGCCTCGCGGCGGCGGTCGATCTCCACCGGCAAGGCGCGCGGGCCGTGGTGCTGGAGGCGCGCGATCGCATCGGGGGCCGTGTGTGGACGCTGCGTGACGGCTTTGCCGCAGGGCAGCATGCAGAGGCCGGCGGGGATTTGATCGAAGAGGGGCAGGAAGAAATCCATGCCCTCGCCACCCGGTTGAGACTTGAGCTGACTCCTATCCTTCGCGGTGGCTTTTCGTTTGTCGGGCGGAGCGCCGGTGGCCGGCCGGTCGTACGCAGTAAGCAAGGGCGGGGTCCGTGGGAAACACTGAGCCGGCAGCTTCAACCGTTGGTCCGTGACTATCGCCTCGCCGAGCAGAGATGGGACAGCGTCATTGCGCAATCGATGGCGTCGCGCTCCGTCGCGGAATGGCTTGAAGAGGTAAAGGCCGACGACAAACTCCGG
>JBOHOS010000569.1:0-1978 GCA_050731295.1 Nitrospiraceae bacterium
CCCTGGAACAGGTCATTGAACGTCTTCCCGAATTGAGCTGGAGCGAATTATTCCACGCCGTGGACGCCTTGAGCCGCGAGGGCGCGATCCGCCTTCGGCGGCGGGGCTTTCAATACGAACTCGCTTCGATGGCTCGGTACCAATCTTTGCAATGTGCGACATCCTCACAGGCGTGAGGTTCGGGAAGGAATGACGGCATGCTTGTGAGCTAATTTAACGATTTCTTAACTCTCAGGCAATCGTCTGGAAACTCTCTTTCACTACCTTGCTTGCTCCAGCGTCCTGGATGCGTCGTTCTCGATGCGCGTCGGTATATGTCCGTGTCGTGGTTCGGTTCGAGCTTCCCGCTTCGCAGTTTCGCGATGGCAACGATTGATACGGGGCAAATGCTTGCGCTGCTCGTTGGCGGGTTGGTCATCCTACCTCTTCAAATTTACTTTGGCTTTAAGGATAGTTTGATTGAAGAGCCCAGACCGACGACCCGCTTTTTTCTGGTGCTCAAACTGGTACTTCTCCAATGGACGGCATACATGGCCATAATGATCATTCTTTCTGGTGTGATGCTGGTGATTTTACGTCTCGCATGCAGCATCTGCGAACATTAACATGACAGATCATTCAGGTTGATTCGTCCTTCACATAGCCGACCGATAGACGTGAAACATCTTTCGAAATAATTTAACGGCGCTTTGGGAGGGCATATGACGTCGAAACAATTCGGGAAAGTTGTCTTGGTTCTCGCGCTTGTCTGTGGCGGTGTCGCGACGTGGTGGAGCGTACCGGTTCAATCGCAGTCGCAAGCACTGGTCAAAGTAGACGGCTCAAGCACGGTGTTTCCGATCACGGAAGCAGTGGCAGAGGAATTCCAGAATACGAATCGGGGTGTCGTGCGGGTGACCGTCGGGATTTCAGGAACGGGTGGAGGCTTCAAGAAGTTTTGCCGCGGCGAGACGGACGTTCAAGACGCGTCGCGTCCGATCACGGCGGAAGAAATGGAGACCTGCAAGAAAAACGGCATTGCGTACCACGAACTACCCGTGGCCTTTGATGCGATGACGATCGTGGTCAGCCCGCAAAATTCATGGGCAGAATCAATCACGGTGGACGAACTGAAGAAGATGTGGGAACCGGCTGCGCAGAGCCGCATCACGAGATGGAATCAAGTTCGTTCTACCTGGCCTGATGTTCCCCTCAAATTGTTCGGGGCCGGTTCGGACTCGGGAACATTTGATTACTTTACGGAGGCGATAGTCGGCAAGGCTAAGTCCAGTCGCGGCGATTATACCGGCAGCGAGGATGACAACACCCTCGTTCAAGGCGTGTCCAACGACAAGCATGCCTTGGGATATATTCCTTTCGCCTATTTCGAGCCGAATAAGAAGAAACTTAAAGCCTTACCGGTGGATGCAGGCAAGGGACCGGTCATGCCTTCGCATGACACGGTGGAGAACGGGACCTATCAGCCGCTCTCGCGTCCCGTCTTCATTTATGTGAACAACAAGTCGGCGAATCGGTCTGAGGTGAAAAACTTCGTGGACTTTTACTTGACCCACGCCGCGGAGCTCGTCGCGCAAGTCAAATATATCCCTTTGCCTGCCGAGGCCTACAGCTTGGCCCTGGATCACTTTCATGCAGGCAAGCTAGGCACGGCGTACCAAGGAAGCTCCGTCGTGGGCCTGAAAATTCAGGATCTTCTCAGGCGTGAAGCGAAGCTCTAACGTCTCCGATTATGGCCACACAGCTAGCCAAGCTTGAGACATTCAAACGAGTTGCATTGTCAGGCACGGTGAGCCCGACTGTGCGGCAGATTCGAGAGAAAGCGATAGAGTTCCTCCTATTCTTAGCCGCGTTCGCTTCGGTCGCGATCACGGTGGGGATTGTCGGTGTCTTGGTCTATGAATCGGCGGCTTTTTTTCAGCACGTCTCACTTGTCAAGTTCCTGACCGATACGCAATGGACACCCTTGTTTGCGGAGCCT
>JBOHOS010000570.1:0-2065 GCA_050731295.1 Nitrospiraceae bacterium
GCTTCGAGCAGACACTTCATCTGCTGCTCAAACTCTCCTGGACTGCGATAACCCAACGCATGATGCGAAACTACTTTCCTGAGATAGTAATCTCAGCCCGCACTTAATCGAAGCGGGCGGTAAGCGCACGGTTGGTATCAGCCTTCAGCTTAGGAGAAACGGTTGCTTTAAGGGTGCCTTGACTAGGTGCCTAGATTAGACGCATACTTTAGGTGATTGACCAAGAGGGGTGAATAGATATGGCCAAGCTCAATGTTTCAATTGATCCTACCGTTCGGGAAGAACTCTTCAAACTGGTTCCCCCGCGGCGGCGCAGCCAGGTCGTCAATGAGGCTCTCCGCAAAGAACTGCTTCGTAGAAAGCGGCAGCATGCCACGGAAGAGATTAGACGACTGAGATCGCGAAGCGCCACGCTCAGCGGAAAAGAGATCCTCGCCGCCGTGCGCAAGGATAGAGCGAACACCGGCCGATGATCATCGTGCCAGATGCGTCCGTCATCCTGAAGTGGGTCTTGGAGAAGGAAGAGGGCAGGGATCTTCCTCACGCTCGCGAGCTTCAGGAGGCGATGCTGGCAGAGGAAGTTGAAATTCAGCTGCCGACCCTCTGGCGATACGAAGTCGGCAATGTCCTGGGTTTGAAGCAGCCTGCCATGGCCGGGGAATTGATGAGCGTCTTGCTCGCGTATGACTTCGAGGAAGTCCCGTTGCGTACGGAGTATTGCCTTGCCGTCCTTGAGCACCTGCACTGCGTAAAAGGTGTGACCTTTTACGATTCTGCCTACCACGTGCTGGCTTTACGGACCAAAGGGCTGTATGTGACGGCAGATGCTGCATACGTGAAGCGAGCCAAACGGAGAGGGCACGTGGCGCTATTGTCGGAATGGAAAAGAACGCAAGAAAAAAGTTAAGCAAGACCGACGTACGGCTGCTGTAAGGCATGTCTGGAAGCCAGATTGCTAAGATATCAAAGCTCGACCCCCAACTTACTTAAGGCCGATGAAACTGCTGCCGTCAGCAGTGGGAAAGCTCGCTGCGGTTTTCGTAGTTTAGCGGGATGCGTTGGGCTCGCAGAAAGAAAGGAGACATACAATGCGCGTCAGAGATATTCCAGAGATTGCTAAATTGAGCACACCAGAAAAGATACTGTTAGTCGAGGATCTGTGGGACAGCATCGCTGCAGAGCAATCCGGCGTCCCTGTGCCTCAGAGTCACAGGGAAGAATTTGGACAATAGATTGGAGAGCTACGAATCTGCTCCAGGAAACCTGTTATCTCTTGAAGAACTCCAGGGAAAGATAGAAAGTCGGAAATGATATACATCCTCCGTTTCCTTTCCCTCGCGAGGAAGGCCACTTCCAATGTAAGAGCATCTTCCTGGGGCCACTTCTTGATGCTCCCGCCCTGCCAACGATGTCGCGCATAGGGGCATTGTGCTGCCACGGACGGAGTGCTGGCAGTACATCGACGCCATACATGCCCAGCTTGTCGCGTGGCGGGTGCTACCGTAGCAAGACTACCGCCTAACAAGCGCTTGCACCTAAAGGGTGAGGAAGAATTAAGGGTGCTGACCTCTTAAAAGAGAACGGTCGTCATCGATGAACTGAAATGAACAAACGGTAGGAGAGTCTTTTTAGGTCGCATGCCAGCGGTTTTCGTGTTCGCGCTGAGTCTCAGTCAGTGCCTCCGCTCGATAGAACCTGTCGTAGAAATCCACATCTAAATGATGGGCTTGGTGAGCGAGGATCGTCCGGAACGGGCCGCTGTTCGCGGGGAAGCGGCCGTATCGTTCGTAGATGTACTCGCAATACGCGATCGTTGCGGCAATCGCCTGATCGGAATAGCGCGGGATTCCCGCTTGCACAGATGCTCCGTCCTTCCAGCCCGTCGCGGCTCCACCGTCACGGAACGTCCCGGTTCCTTCGGCGTATTTCGAACGCACAAACGCCAACACCGCCTCCTCCATGTTGGCATAGTAGGGCGGGCAGTAAGGTCTGATCAGCACCTCCCCATCGCGCTCCAATCCGACCGCGGTCGGTACAGGCAGGTCTTTGCCGAGTGCGCGCATCA
>JBOHOS010000571.1:0-6848 GCA_050731295.1 Nitrospiraceae bacterium
CAGATGGTATGGTAGCTGCTTTTTTATGAGGCGTTGAAAATTCAGATTGACGTCTCGCTCAAGGGATATTTTTGTTTGACCTACCGGCCCTGAATGATAAGATTTCGGCCTTGCCCTGGACATTCGAATCGAGTCTTTCAATCGATAAGAAAGTGATCACGGAATAGAAGTGCCTTTTGTTGAACGTCAGCACCCGCGTTTTCCTCTCCAACTTCCTGTGTCGTTTTCTGGAAATCAGGAAGGCACCGGAATCGTGAAAAATTTGTCCCTGGGCGGCTGCCAGGTAGAAAGCCAAACTGAAGCCTATGCCGGAGACTACTTAAGCTTGAAGATGCAACTTACCGAGGGAGATTCGCCACTCACCGTGGATGCCGCAGCTGTGAGATGGTCGGAAGGATACACGTTCGGTTTATCATTCGACTGGCTGAAGCCGCAGGAGCAGGACCGGCTTAACCGATTTCTCAGCACGCTTCAAGTCTCTTAGGAGTTGACTCGACACAGGGTTGGCCGCCGGAGAGGCAATCCGCTGTCCTGAAGTCCTGGCGATTGAATCCCGCCTGCATTCTGCTTCCCTGTGTATCTCTATCGACCATCCTTTTCCCGTACGTTGTTCCTTTACGCTGAGATCCTCCCCGAAGTCAGATAAATAATTTTTGGTGTGTCATGGGCATGGGGCGGACAGGGCATGCACCAAATTTCCCTGTCCGCCTCCTCGACATGGGAATGAGACGGGGGTGGTGATAGCTAAATAGTCTTCGAAGACCTCATTTCGAGTTGCCGCGTTTCCATTGCCATCCTCCCCACGCCACAAGCCCGCTCGCGAGGAGCAACAAGGAAGAAGGCTCAGGGACCGTGGGCACCGAACCGCCGCCTTCAACCAATCTCCCCATTGCAAAGTCGCACTCGTCGCATGCCACGCTGAAAGACGTCACGGCACTATCGGTCCAACCAAAAAACTTCGCTCCCGCACTCCCGCTTACCAACTGCGAAAGGGCGGTTCCGTCGCCAAGGGTCAACGTCATACTGAAGGTACTAAAAGGATTCGGCTCAAGCTCGAAACCGAACGCGGCAACGGACCCTCCAAATGAACCTCCTACCGAGAACTCGCCTTGGGTAAAAAGCACACGCGGCGTCTGGCCGCCCGACCAGGTCGCCCAGCTACCAGGCACCTGACGTCCTTGAAGATCGAGGTCGAAGGACAACAATGTGCCGCTGGGCAGGGTAAGAGGACTTCCTGCGGACAGCGTGTCAAAGTCACCGACCTGGCTTGCGAGATCAACATCGGTAAAGCTCCCCACGCCGGTCTCCCAAGACGCGCGATCCGTATGCAGGATCGTGGCTTGGGCCGTCTGCGGCAAGAGTCCTAGAAACGCCACAGTCAAGATCGCACCCGACACCGCAGCGTTCACGAGCGTGATTCTACTCTTCATGCGTCTACCTCCACACGTAGGTTGTTGATAAAGGTCGCTCTGTCTCACCGGTCCGTTGAGGAACGACGCGGCGTGACGTTCCCCTCAAGGCAGTGAGTAGGGCCATATGTATGATAGATATTAATACGTAATCAACTGGACCTGGGTCCTAGGACTTTAGTCGGTGGCGCAGGCCGATGAAAGGGGAAGAATCGGGGGAGATCGGTATCTGAAAGGATTAGACAGAGTCTAGCCCAAGGACATCTCTCGTCACTGCATGAAGATTCAGCACGTGTGTGGGACCGTGTCGGATAGGAGTCGCTCGCGATGACTGTATGGTTTCGGCATTGGTGTCGGACTCTGCGGAGTGACGGACATAGTGGTTCGGTTACCTAAGCTTCTTTTGGTCTTCGTCATTCTGGCATTCTCGTCTTCGATACCGTTCGAGCATCGCCGCACAGCAGCCAGCTAGACCGCAAGGAATAGAGCAGACTAGTAGAACGGGGCTTGTCCAGCGATCTACACGCCTCAATCCGTCACATCACAGGACAGTGAGACTGTCTCGATGTTGAAGGACTAAGAGGCGAAACCGATTAAAGCCTAAGCAGGACCTGATACGGGCAGGAGGATGCGAAGAGCAACTGAGCCGCAAGACTTTGAATTGGTGGCGGTGGAGGGTATCGAACCCCCGACCCGCGGCTTATGAGTCCGCTGCTCTACCAACTGAGCTACACCGCCACGCCGTGCCGTTATTGATGTTTTAAAGATTCGCCTGTTTGTCGGGACCCCGTTACATTCACCAACTGTTCACCGCGTCCGTACTCCCGCGTGTGCTGCTCCAGGAGCCTTCGGCCGGCTTCATAGGAGTTAGTCCATTCATCGGGAGGCACGATACCTCACTATCTTTGCCTTGGTCAAGGTCGAGGCAGAGCGACAAGAGTAAGGAAGCTCTCTTTCATATTTTTGAAACAGTCGTGGAGAAATGGGACCGCCGCCAGGACAGACCACGGCGTCTTCTCAATCACTTGGCCCCCTCGTCCCGGGGAGCGGGCAGTCTCGCAATTGTCTGGTTCGTCGATCACGTCTGGTTCAAAAACTGGCGAAAGCAAGTAGTCCCAGAAGAAACCGAACATATCGAAGTTACTGTACCTGCGAACGGGGAGTCGGCAGGAGCGGCCCACGAGAGGGTCATCTGCCCGCACCCCACTCACCCCAGACGCACCCTCCTATCTCAAGTCTGCTTTAAAGATCCCCTCTAATCTTCTTCTGCGTGACGGAAGGGTGCGTCTCTTCATTTGCGGAACGCGACATCGGCGATCCTGTCCTCATCGTCGAGCAACAAGGTGACGCTCTCTCCAACCAGTAATGTTTCAACCTTGTCATGCAGAAAGGACCTAATCCACATGGTCAGGTCTAAACCATGTTCTGTTCGAATGGTCACTTCGTTGTTGACTATGACCTTCACAATGGTTCCGATGAGCTGCCGATTAACGCCTTTCGGTGATGAGCCCTCCCAGGCTTTTGCCGCAGCGCGAAGCGTCTCCTCACTGATAAACGCCGTGTCCATGATCTGATTCGTCTCATCAATTAAAAAGACCACGGGGAGCCCTATCGGTACGCCGGCCAGCTTGCTGCGGACAAGTGCGCGCACGCGGTGGGCCTGCTCGTCTTTGCCTTCGGGTTGGATCACGGCCCATTGTTGACCGACCATGAGAGGTTGAGCGAGCCGACCATGGATAATCTGATGCCATCCCATGTCGCCCATGTGGTGATACCCCAGAACCATGTTGTGGTCATTGACGACAATCTGGAGGCGGTCTCCCTTATGAACAGGCCAGATGCCTTTTTCTTGTGCTTGCTTGGCGGACAGGTAGCGGGGCATGATCTCGGCCGTGTAGACCTTGACTTGATCTGCCGCGATCTCCGCGACCGTTCCTACAATGATGCGGTTCTCCGGCAAGAGAACCATTTCTCCGTTTGCAGGCACATCACAGACGACCACACCGAGCAGGCACAGGACAGCCGAGCCGAGGCGAATCCACCCCATTTGTGAACAGAACATTGGTCCCTCCCCGAACTGCTGCCAGTTCTTAGCCTCATAATCATTTCCGTAGTCAGCTTGGTGAGATGCTTCCCAGCATCCAGCGCTTTAAGACAGCCCTGATGCTGACAGCATACCTGCGTCGGATGAAGATTTGACGAAGCGTTCATGAAGTCTTGCCCGAGCAGGTATTCCTGCAAACGCAGGTGTGCAAGATTCCCCAGCGATTCACATGAAGAAATCTTCACGATCCGTTCGCGGCGAGTTCATCTAAGGGGGCTAACTTTAGAAGCGCAACGACGGGTCCGAAAACGTATCTCGGGCCTCAAAACAACTTTACGAAACAGTAAGGAGGTGATCGGACATGGGCAGTACCGTAATTGTGGCAGTCCTCTTGCCACTGGTCACTGCGGGGATGGTGCTGATGATCATGTGGGGCATGAGCGCCGCAGGTTCACGTCATACGGGCTTGCCAAGAGGAAAGTAAACCTGGGGCGTGCCGAAGTCCGCAAGCGTCCCTCACGCGCGACCGGAGGATCCCGTGACACCGATCATCGAGGTCAGGGATATAACGTTAGCCTTATCGAGAGACTCGCAGGCGGTAAAATGGGCCTCACCTGAGAATCGAAAGGAGTGAACCATGACACAAAATGGCCTATGGCGATCGGCTGCGTTAATAGCGTGGTTGATCGCGACGACGGTATTCGCCGCTGATGCAACGACGGAGTTGGAAACTCATCCTCAACTTCTCCCCGGGGACCGAGTGCTTCTCGGCACGGTAGAGGAAGTCAGAAGCGGTCAAGCAAGAATCGACACCGGCGAAATGGCGCCCCGGTTCATTCCCATGGGAGTGCGCAAGGAAAAGGGATTACCGGAGTTGAAAAATGGCGATCGGGTCGAGGTCACCGTCAACGACCAAAATCTCCTGGTCGATGTTCATGTGCCAGGTGAGTTGGGACACCATCGTGTCGTTCAAGGTCAACTTGACGGACCGCTGACCGGCCACGGCAAGGCAGTCATTCGTACCACTAGTGGTAAAGAAGAATCTCACTTGGTGCGGCCTGTCGCGAGAAGCAAGGTAGCCTCGATTCCTGTGGGCGTGGATGCTGCCTTTCTCATTGATGAGCTGGATAGGATTGTCGACGTGACCGTAGGTAGCAAGGAAGCGGTCCATCGGACTGCGGAACTCTGGCAAAAGAAAACCCACTGAAGGGCAATTTCAGCCAAATTAAAGGAGTGATTGCGAAGCCCTTGGAGCACGATTGCTCTCGGTCGACTGCAGACCCAAAAATAATACAGTTGCTCATCGAGCAAGGAAAGGAAAGCGTTCTTCGCTCACGTGGTCACCATTTCGAACCGGATCATCTTCACCCATATTAGGCATGTGAAATAAAGGAGAAAACATATGAGCGTCCAAGGCATACCAGTTGAAGGATTAAACACTGTTGGGCAGATCGTGGCTACTAACGCATTGACGTTTCATACGGGACAGAATGGTGCGGAGATCGCCGTGGCCTTGCTGTCTACTCATACGGCAGGCGCTCCCGTCGTGGATGGAACAGGCCGCTACATCGGCTTCATCAATGAATTTGATGTCATGAAGGCGCTTGACGCCGGAAGGAATCTAGACAAGCTCACCGCTGAAGACATCATGCGAAAGGATCGCCTGACAATAGACGGCTCCACGAAGATTGCAGACGCCGCCAAGATGATGGAAGAGCACCACGTGATCAGCCTTCCGGTCGAGGAGAACGGCCTCGTGACGTACTCAGTGTCTAGGCATGATCTCTTGCGAGCCCGAATTGGATTAGGCTTGGGAATGGGCGTCGAGCCATAGTGAACAAGGAGCAATGGTCGAGTGGATGACAGGCAAGACAGCCATCTTGAGCGCCCGATGAGGACGCCGGAAAGGAAGAAGGACATGATCACACTGAAACGCGTCTATGACCCGGTAACTTCGACCGATGGTACGCGGGTCCTCGTAGAGCGGCTGTGGCCTCGTGGTGTGAAAAAAACTGCCCTGCACGTCGACGCCTGGCTGAAGGATGTGGCGCCAAGCGGCGTTCTCCGTCGCTGGTTTGGCCATGATCCAAAAAAATGGAGTGAATTCCGACGACGGTACCGTCATGAACTGCGCGCGAGTGCGGACGCGTTAGAGCCCATTCTCAAGGCCGCACGGCGCGGGCGGGTCACCCTCGTGTACAGCTCGCATGACACGGAACATAACAATGCCGTGGCATTGAAAGAGTACCTGGACGCTAGGATGGGAAAGAAGCGAGTGCCGCACAAGTCAGCCGCTTAAAAGGACGGCCAGGAGAATCCTCGGGAGAGGGTAGAGGAGGTAGCCATGAGCGCTGTCGCAACGTCGCCGACGTTTATGTGCAACCTGAACAGCCGCCAAGAAGTCGCCGAGGGTACCATGGCCTTCCGATTCGAAAAGCCGGCCGGCTGGGCATTCAAGGCCGGCCAGTTTATCGGGACGATCTGCGAAAATCTGGACAAAGTCACGCTCTCGAAACGTGACGACACAGTGTGTTACTGTTGCCGAGCGTAACTTATTGTTACTCACATGAGCATGACATAAAAGGGCTGCTGCTAAGAGAACTCAGTGAAGGTCTCACGGAGGCGTCCCTCGCCAGAGCAATTGGGATTCCGAAAGAGGCAGTCGACAGCATCTTAGCGGGGTGTTCTCCTCAAGATACGGACATGTGGAAAAAGTTGGCGACCTATTTTCGGATGGAGATGGACTTTCTCCGATTTTGAGAGCTGAAGAACTCCGTGTCACATCGTGAGTTGTTGAGTGCCAACCCGACGACTGAGGTGGATCCTTTTCGGACAGTTCCCATCATCTCATGGAAACGCTCAAGAGAGCGTGTTGCACGCATTAAACCCCAAGTATCACGACACCGTCTTAACAAAGAAACACCGAATTGTGGGAAGGGTCGTACGATTACGGCTGAATCTTTGAGCGTCGGGACCTAGGCTGTTCGTCGCTCCAATCCCGTCAAGGGGTATCGAAATAATGATCGAAAGGAGAGAACCATGATTGCAAACGTCCCCTGGCCACGTCTCGTGCTCACCGTGTCCTTGCTCTCAACAGCATCCGTTGCTCTTGCCGCGGCAACGTCCGAAGACACGCATCTTCAGCTTCTTCCCGGAGACCGAGTGCTGCTTGGCACCGTAGAAGAAGTCAGAAGCGACCAAGCACGTATCAATACCGGTGAGATGCAACCGCGGTTCATTCCCATGAACGTGCGGAAAGACAAAAGACTACCGGCGCTGAAATTCGGCGATCTGGTCGAGATCACCGTCAATGATCAAAATTTGCTGGTCGATGTGCATGTGCCTCGCGAATCGAGCCACCATCGTGTCGTGCGCGGGCAACTCGCCGACACGCT
>JBOHOS010000572.1:0-1956 GCA_050731295.1 Nitrospiraceae bacterium
GTGATGCGTGGCTTCATGATGCTCTGTGACACCTGTTATGACCACGTCATTACCGATAAATTGGTCGATGCGCGCAATTACGTGGCCGACCATGAAGCCTTGTTCGATACGATCTGTCCGGGTTGCACCGATATCAACCGGCCGCTGATTGATGACATGCTCGGTAGCTCCGAGTAGACTTTTGAACATCCTGCGCCTATTTGCAGGTCTTTCCGTCGAACTGCTTGCAGGAAGATTCTCCGCCCGCCACTTTCCATTTTTTCAGGAGTGGGGTGGTACCGGGTCTGAGTTCCACCACTATATCGATCATGCCTGAGACCGGAAGTTTTTCCAGGTGAGGCTTCGCGGCGTCATCGACTTCAACGGCGAAGACTTTCCCGTCCGCGGAGACCACGATGTAGCCTTTGTCTTTGTCGACATGAATGATCGGGCTAAAAATGCTCTTATCCTCGGCGGAGGCCGGGCCGGGACACGCGACCCAGATGAGCATGGCCGCCAACAATAGTCTTCCCCATCGATTCGTCCGCATACGGTTCTCCTTTACCTTCAGGGGGCGGATTCGGGGCGTCATTATGCCACCCTTCGCAGTCATGGTCCAGCGCATTTTCAGCGATGGAAAAGGTCATCAAAGCCGGCGGCGGGTCAGATGGATCGCAACACGGCCGGCACCACCCGCCGATCTTTGATCCAGTAAGCTTGGATGTCGGGTTGGGCTGTCTCTTCCAATGAAATGATGACGTAGGCGGCGTCTGGATAGTAGGCGAGGCCGATATCGGTTGTGGACGGATAGGCGGGTGAATGGGGATGGGAGTGGTAGATCACGGCCAGTTCTATCTGTCGCTCGCGCATGTCCTTGAAGGCGGCGAGCATCTCTTTAGGGTCCATAAAATATGCGACTTCGGCGCGGGTCGTTTCCGAGAGATGGCCCAACTGCTTCACGCGGGCTTGCTCGAAGACCTCAATCGCCTGACTGTCTTTGGCGACCGTATTGGTGATGCGATACTGACGCGTCACGGTTCCCTTGGCGCCGGCAAGCAGACCGCAACATTCAAATGGGGCCAGTTCGCGGGCATGGGCGACCATGTCATCGAGGATCGCTCGCGAGATCGTCAAGACCGGCGGAGGCGTCGACACGTCAGATCGCACAGGTGACCGCGTAATCACCGTTGAGATCGCGGATGGTGGGATTCGTTCCGCAAAGCGGGCAGTCGGGAGCTTTGGGACGCGAGACCTTCCTGAACTTCATGTCCAGTGCGTCATAGATCAGGAGCCGGTCCGCCAGCGTTTCTCCGATGCCGAGAATTTCCTTGATTGCCTCAGCGGCCTGCAGAACGCCGATGGTTCCCGCCAACACACCCAGCACACCCGCCTCTTGGCAGTTCGGGACAAGGCCGGCGGGGGGCGGTTCAGGATACAGACATCGATAACACGGATAGCCTTCATGCGGCTTGATGGTGGTGAGTTGCCCTTCAAAGCGGAAAATGCTGCCGGAGATGAGCGTCTTCTTGGCGAAATAGCAGGCGTCATTCACCAGAAACCGCGTTGAAAAATTATCGGACCCATCCAGAATAATGTCGTAATCAGGCAACAGGCCCATGATGTTGGCAGCCGACACATGTTCCTGATAGGTCTTGATCGTAATGTCGGGATTGAGCGCCGCCAGGGTGTGCCGGCCGGATTCGACCTTGAGAGTTCCCACGCTCGCCGTCGTATGGAGAATCTGTCGCTGGAGATTGGACAGATCCACGACATCGCCGTCTACTAGGCCAATGGTTCCAATGCCGGCGGCTCCCAGATAGAGCGCAGCGGGAGAGCCAAGTCCGCCGGCGCCGATCACCAGAATTTTGGCAGCGGACAGCTTCTTCTGTCCCTTGCCGCCGACTTCAGACAGAATGATGTGCCGGCTGTAGCGCTGAATCTGTGCGTCTGTAAAGTCCATGGTGTTCGTTATACCAT
>JBOHOS010000573.1:0-6659 GCA_050731295.1 Nitrospiraceae bacterium
TCGAACATCTCGGCCTCGGCCCGCAGCGTGATGAACTCATAAATCGCAGGAACGACTTTGACTTCCACCATGGTGGTCGCCAGAAACGGCAATATTTTTTCCGCCAGGGCTACCGCATCGGGTGGCAAACACACGAACACGATATCGATCCCTTTGGCGAGCGTCTCGTTCAGGTCGGCATAGGTGCCGATGACCGGCGCCCCCTCGAACACCTGCCCGAGTTTTTGCGGACGTCGGCTCAAATACCCTCGGACCTGGAGGCCCAACTCGGGATGTTCGTGCAGACAATGGACGACTTTCTGGCCCAATTTGCCCGCTCCGATGACCAGGACATGCCGTTGGTTGAATCCGCGGCGCCGAAAGAACCGCAGGCCTTCCCGAAACGCCATTCGAGAGAAGCCGAGCGCCAGCACATTGAAGAGCCAAAAATATGAAACCACGAGCCGGGAAAACTCAAACTCGCGTATGAAGAAGGTCAGTGACAACAGGATCAGCACGGAGAAGGTATTGGCCTTCGCCAGATCAATGAATTCGGCCACGTGGGAGCCCATGCGCCGCGGCCGGTACAGATTGAATGTCTGAAAGGAGAACCCCCAGACGGCCACGATCGGGACCAACATCCAAAGATACGGCTGAAGCGGCGGAACGCCTTTCGTCACCGGCTCCCCGATCCCTTCAAACCGGAAATAATACGCGCCCAGCCAGCAGGCGCAGATCAGGACCAGGTCGAACAAAAACAGCAGACTTTTCAGAAATTCAGAGTGTCGTTTCAGCATGGCGTGTTACATGGCCGACAAGGGCTTGGTTGATGAGGTCGCTGATCCGGGTCTTGAAGTGGTCACGATCAAACGGCTCGACATGCGCGCGGATTGCCTTTGGATCGAACAGAGGACGGTTGCGCTCGAACAGTTGAATCGCATCAATCAATGACTCCACGGTCTGTTCATAGAAGAAGACGCCCGTGGGGTTGTCGGCGGGGAGCAGCGGCATGTCTCGCCTCTCCTCACCCTCGGCTCGAGGATTGACCGGCATGACGGTTTCCAGCGCTCCCCCCTTAGCAAAAGCAATGACGGGTTTTCCACACGCCATAGCCTCCAGCGGGACAATACCAAAATCCTCCTCGCCGGGAAAGAGTAAAGCCTGACATTGCATGTAATATTGGCGAACAATCTCGTCGGCCTGCCATCCTAGAAATTCCACGGTAGGACCGGCCTGGCGGGTCAACCGCGCTTCATCCTGCCCCGTGCCGATAATTTTCAGCCGGCATCTCAATCGGTTCGCAGCTTCGATGGCCAAGTCCACCCGCTTGTAGGGCGCAAGGGCGGTGACCATCAGATAGAACCCGTCATGTTTGTGCAACACGTCGAAAGACCGCCAGTTCACCGGCGGGTAGACCACCACGGCGTCCCGGCCGTAGGCGTTCCGAATCCGGTGAGCGACATGGTCGGAAATGGCAACGAATCGACTGACGCGGTCGCTGGAGGCCACATCCCACGCTTGAAGACGGGGCCGTATCGCGCGCATCAGGACGCGCGTCAGCAGGCCGGCGTTGCCTCGACCAAAATACGCGTCATATTGGTCCCAGATGTATCGCATCGGGGTGTGCACGTAGGACAAATGGTAGGCGCCGGCAGGCGCGCGGATGCCCTTCGCGACACAATGGCTCGAGCTGATGACCAGATCGTACCCTTGAAGGTCCAGCCGCTCTATCGCCAGAGGGAACAAAGGAAGATAGTACCGGTATCGCCGGCCTGCCAGCGGCAGGCGCTGAATGAAGGATGTGATGATCCGACGCTGCGCGATCGGATTGGACACGGTTCCGGGGAGGTGTAAGAGCGTATACAGGTCCGCGCGAGGAAACAACTCACAGAAGACTTCGAGGCATCGCTCACCTCCTCGCATGCCGGTGAGCCAGTCATGAACGAGCGCAACTTTCATGCACGCATCTCCGTTGCTGTCAGAAACGGTGTCGATTAGTGAAGGGATCTATCGCGGTTTGGTGACAGGCGTTCATGATGCCACCCCGTCAACAGAGCGAACTTCTGCCAAAACAGCTCGTGACTGAAGATGGGAGTCAACATGGCTTTGATATGGTCATTCGGCACACGCTTGTGTCGTTGAATGGATCGCCGCTTCTTCAGCATCCTCGGCAGCATCTTCAACGCATCACGCTTCGCCCGAAAAAAAGTTCTCCATTTGCCATGACGCAGACAGATGTAACAAAACCCTCCGATCTCCTGGATAAGCTTATGATGGAAAAATCGAAGCATCAGCGCGGCAGGCATATTCTTGACCCAGAGAAATTCAAGATTTCGGTGGTGATAATACACATGGGCATCGCTGAGTCGTCCGATGGTGGCATTGACCTTGTGGTACACCACCGCGCTGGGGACATAACGGCATGTCCAGCCGGCGAGCTGGGCGCGGAAGTTCAAGTCGGCATCCTCGTCGTTGAAGAAAAAATCCTCATCCAAGAACCCGATTGCGTCCAGCATCTCGTTTCGATACAGCGCCGCCGCCGCGCAGGCGCCGAAGACGTCTTCCGGCAGCGCATACTGCGTGGCCTCTCGGCCTGTGCCTCGTTTAAATCCGACCCCGCCGGTTCCAAGGCCATCGCCTGAAGAATCAATCTGCCAGGAGCCCTCGATAATGAGTTTGGACGCACAGATCCCGATTCGGGGGTCGGCCAGCATCGGCTGAATCAAATGCTCCAGCCATGTCGGCGCTGCCCGGGTGTCGTTATTGATCAGCGCAATAAACTCGCCTCGAGACACCTGCAGGCCCGCCGCATTGCCGCCGGTGAAGCCTGTGTTTGCCGCTAACGCCACTAATTTCACCGTAGGAAATCGATCTCGGATAAATTGCGCCGAGCCGTCGGTCGACCCGTTATCGACGACAATGAGTTCACAGGGCTCATAGCGCTGGCTGCACAGGGAAGCCAGACAATCCTCGAGCAGATCCCGCCCGTTCCAATTGACGACGATGACGCTGATGGTCGGTCGCGGCATCAGATCTCCGAGGTCACAGATAACGCCAACGTTGTAGCAGAACCTAGAAGGAAGACTCTAGTTGAGCAGTCCACGTAGGAACGTGTCAAGGCGGGCCGTCTGTTCTTCGCGGGAGAGGCCGGCTGTCGCGTCCGGAGAAAGGGCCGGGATCATCCGACCCGCCTGCTTGTGACCGATCCACTGTTCGAGCTGCTCGGCAATGCGATCGGGATCATTCAGAACCACGCCGGCGCACCGTTGTCGGATCAGATCCGCTGCCACATTATCGTGCGGGCCAATGGCCAAAATGGGGCGGCGCGCCCCGATGTATTCGAAGAGTTTACCCGTGTAAACACCGCGCTCGCTGGGAGCGTTCCAGAGAAACATCAGAAGAATATCCGCCGCCTGCTGTATTCGTAAGGCATCGAGATACGGAACCTGATCATGTATGTCTATCAGATGATCGACGCCTTTGGTTTTTGCCAGTGCCCGCGCTTCTTCTAGACGGCGTCCATAAAAAGCTACCCGGACCTTGTCGGCCAAAGACCCCAGCCTGCGCAGCGCTTCACATAACGGTGCGGGGTCCATACCCCCCTTCGCATCCATCCACATCAGCATTCCCGTATAGACGATTCGAAGGCGGTCATTCGATCGACAACCGTTGGACCGGGACGGATAATCCCCGGGATCAAAGCCATTCAAAATCACCTCAGTGGGCTTCCGGTACTTTGCCCGCAACACCTCGGCGAGAGGCTCGGACACGGTCACCAATCCGGTCGCTGATCGGAGCGTCGACTGTTCCAATCGATCGTCCAATCGCCGGCGCCACTCCGACAACTCGTAATAATGGCTCTCCGCCCACAGGTCCCGGAGCTCTGCGACCCATGGAATATGAAACGTCCGACTCATTCGATGGGCGACCAGCAAGGACGTATGGGGCGGTCCGCTCCCCAAGATGAGGTCCGGCTTCCAGTCCTGAACCAGCCGTGAAGCTGCCCTCAATGCAAATGGAAGCCAGCCTATCTGATCGTCCGGAAACGCCACGACGTTCTTATAGAGACCCCGATACAGAGATCGCAACATGCTGACCATGCGACGAGACCGGAGGCGGGGTTCATGTCCCTTGGCCGCCACCCGAACGGACCCACCTGCCGCCATGACAGCGGGTGTATTGATATTGATCCATCGTGTGCTGACCACATGGTCATGAGGGATTTCAAGAGGCAGGGTAGGCTGAAACGGTTGGGGATGAGCGGTCAGTACTCTAATCTCATGACCTCGTCTCGCCAGGTATTTGGCGGTCTTTCCAACGCGAACGGCTCCCATGTTGTTGAACGGGGGAAAGAAATAGGAAATGATGAGGAGCCGCATTCGTGCTAGTCTGACCGATTACAGAGATTGGAGACAAGAGACAATCTCCTCCGACGCCCGCCCGCCGCCATAGAGATCAGCCGGACCTTGGCGCTCTGTGCCATTTCCGGATTCCAGAAGAGCCTGCCGAATTGATTCCGCGTCGATCGGTGGCACAACCCGATTCCAGCCGAGATCGACCAATTCCACCCATTCCGTTTCGTCCCGCAGCGTGACGCACGGCACTCGGTAGAAGAACGCCTCCTTCTGCACGCCACCCGAATCGGTGGCGATCCGATAGGCATGTTTTTCCAGCATCACCATGTCGAGATAACCGACCGGGTCGATCAGCCGCACCCCTTTCGACATCTCATCCCGCATTCCTTCTTGTTCGATCCTCCGCTTGGTTCGTGGATGAAGAGGCAGCACAACCGGCATGGTTTCGGACACGGCACTAAAGCCGTTGAGAATATGCCGAAGCCGAACACGGTCGTCGGTGTTTTCCGCTCGGTGGACCGTCGCCAAGATGTACGATTTGGAGGTCAAGCCCAACTGATGGAGTATCGTGCTCTGCCGCTCGGCTTTCGCGCCGTAGTAGAGGGCCGCGTCATACATCACATCCCCCACCAGGAAGATCTGATCTGTTGGAATTCCCTCTCGTGTGAGGTTGGTCACGGCGGTGACGGTTGGCGCGAACAGTCGCGCGGAGACGTGGTCGGTCAAGACCCGGTTGATTTCTTCCGGCATGCGTCGGTTGAACGAACGCAGCCCGGCCTCGACATGCGCGACCGGGATATGCAGCTTCGCGCCGGCGAGCGCGCCGGCGAGCGTGGAGTTCGTGTCGCCGTAGACGAGCACCCAATCCGGCTTCTCCTGCAGGAGCACGGTCTCGATCGCCTCCAGCATCCGGCCTGTCTGCGCGCCATGATGGTTGGAGCCGATACCAAGATGGTGGTCCGGAGCGGGGATCTCGAGCTCCTTGAAGAATACCGCCGACATATTGTCATCATAATGCTGTCCGGTGTGAACCAGGACTTCGTGCACCGCCTCGCGCGATACGACTCGCGAAACCGCCGCTGCCTTAATGAATTGAGGCCGAGCTCCGACAACTGTAAGAATGGTCAACGGACGACCTCTTCGTAAAATTGAAGGAGTTTTTTCCCCTCCTCTTCCCAGTTGAATCGCGTTTTCACGGCTTCGATGCCGCGCCGACCCATCAAGTCGGCTTCTTGTGGACGGTCCAGCATCCATTCAATGGCATTCGCGATCGCTTTTGAGTCGAGAGGGTTCACGAACATACAGCATCCGACCGGCTCATACAATTCGCGCCACAAGGGGAAATCCGACGCAATGATCGGAAGGCCGGCCGCCATATATTCGTAGAGCTTGACCGGCTGTGATTCCAGATACTCGGGCGTAGGATGCAACAGAACGATTCCCAGGCGGGCGTGGCCGAGTAACTGCGTGATTTCATCCCGCGATAGCCAACCGCGAAATTCAATGCGGTCCCATCCGGGCAACCGCATGACCTCTTGCTCCAACTCCGGTGGATCATACCTGCCGGCCAAAGTAAGCGTGGCTGCCACGTGACTTGGAATCAATGACATGGCCCGAACCATTTCGTTGATCCCCCTGATCTCCGCAATGCTTCCCACGTAGACGGCCACCGGGCGGCGGTCCGCATAAGGAATCGATATCATGGACTGAAAGCTTTCTTGTATGGGAAAGTTTTGCACGAGCACCGTCTTCTTCGCCCGAAAGCGTTGGACCAGTGCAGGAGTCGCTGCCACCATGCCATCGAGCAGCCACTTCGCCAGCCAATCGCAGACGACGTAAAAGACGAAATACATCCGTCCGCGATTCGGCCTGTCTTTATTGATGGAAAGAGCCTCTTGCGGGGAATCTTCATGGACATCGTAAATCACCTTGGCGCCCTGAAGCTTGAGAAGAAGCCCGACCGGCACCAGCTCGGGATCATGAAAGTGGTACACATGGGCCCGTAAGGGCCGGGCAACGGCGTATGTGTTACGCAGTCGTGACAAAATGCGCGGGATGAAGGGAATTCTCGCCGCCCGCTGAATCGAATGAAAGGCGATGCCATCCTGCGAGGAAGCGGGTGGATTGAAGACAACCTGGTGCACTTCATAGCCGGCCTGGGCCAACGTCCTACATTCCTTGTAAAAGATGCGCACGTCCAGTGGCCCGTGGATCGTCGAAAGGTGGATCACTCTCATTCGAAGACGACTCCAAACGAGTCCGCCCACCGAATGACGTTCAGCCAACGCCATACGCGAAAATCAAAGGGCTTGGATCCCCGAGCAA
>JBOHOS010000574.1:0-2025 GCA_050731295.1 Nitrospiraceae bacterium
AGGCCATGCAGCGATTCGAGCTGATCTTGAAAAGTCTCAGCGTGGGCGTGATGCTGCTGGGCGTAGGGTTGATGAGCTGGCGACTGTAGCAGGATGTTGAAAAAGGTCGCCGGCTTCGTTCTCAGTCGCGTCTCTCGTTGCGGCGTAGCGAAAGGCTACGCCTCGCTCACCCCGCTCCCTGCGGCCGCGCCCGTGGAAAGGCGCGTCTTAGCGCGCCGGGGCTGGGTGGGTGAGAATGACGGCCCTTTTTGAACATCCTGCCCTTAACTCTAATTCTTTTTTAAGACTTCTTTGCGATCACGATGGCCGACCCGTAGAGCGTGAGGTACTCCAACCGGATGTTTTGAAATTCCTGTTCCTGAAGCGCTTCCGTCAATTCCGGAATCCATCGCGTCGCTTCGATGAGTTTCGGCAAGCCAACGTAGATTTCGCGCCAACTTGGGTACAGCTTCGCGGCCACCCGCTGCATGAACCAGAAGTACAGGCGCCAGAGGCGAACCAAATAAGGCTTCGGAGGGAATGTGAAGTCGTGCATGAGCAGCACCCCGCCGTCCTTGAGCATGCCTTTCGTGCTCGCTGTCAGGCGTCTGAGGTCCGCATACTTGGCCAGGTAGGACGAGACCACGCAATCAAACGGTTCGTCTGATTGATAGTCCTCCGCGCGGCTCAGCACGAATTCGACATTCTGAATGCCAAGCCTGTGATGCTTCTTCCGGGCGATGTCCAGATATTCGTCACGCAATTCCACGCCGGTAACGTGGCAGGATGGATAGCGATCGGCAATCGCAAAGGTGGAGATGCCGGTGCCGCAGGCCAGATCGAGTACCCGCGCCGGATTGGGCGGAATCAGATCGACGATTCGCCGTTTCCAGCGGCGGTCGATGCCCAGGGTCGCATAGTGAACCATGGCATCGTAGGTCGAGCCGGTGCCTGCGAAGAACCGTTGCACGAGTTCCAGTCGATAATCCGCTGCGTCGGGCATCAATCACCCTGTATGACGACACGGACTTCGCGTTCCCGCGGCCCGTCCATTTCCACCAGCAGCACCGATTGCCACGTTCCCAAGGCCAGTTTTCCCCTCGCGATGGGAACCGTGAGGGACGGACCCAGAATGGACGCTGCCATATGCGACCACGCATGCGACGGATCGTGACCATGCCGGAAACGAATTTTGGGAATCATCTGTTCCACGACATCGAGCAGGTCCTCTTCTGTGCCCTCCCCGATCTCGCCCGTCGTTAGGGCCGCAGTCGTGTGGGTGAGAAACACATGGCACACTCCGCCGTTGACCTTGTGCTTCTTGATGGTCGTATTGACTGTCGCGGTCAGGTCCACAATCTCTTTTACCTTTGTCGTCTCGATATGAAGTGTCTCCATGTTCGATCCCATTACTGTCGGGCTACTTGGCGAGATTCTGGAGGACTCGCTGGGCGACACGCGCCTCCGGATAAGTTGACAGCAATTGCTCAAAAGCCGATTCCAGGAGCGGCCCCAAGTCCGGATTGTTCGGATCGAGCGCCGCGCGCAACCGATCGAGGTCTTCGGTGTCCAGATGCAGTCCCTTTGATGCGGCATAGACGATCACCGCGAGCCTGAAGGTCTCGTATTCCGGCCCGATCAAGGTGCGAATCAGATTGATGAGCGAGTCCGCCGTCGCGGCCTGAAAGAAGGCCCTGAGCGTATGCACCATGATCTGGTGCTGTGAGTCCAACCGGCCGTCCTTCAGATCGCCGACGACGTCGAGGATCAGATGCGGGCAATCTTCCAGGTCTTGACTGATGCCGATCACGAGAGCCGGAATCAACTGAGGAATGCGTTTGATATCGCCGGTGATGTGCCACGGCAGGCCGGGAGCCGTATGGAGCGCCACCGCTGCGCCTGAAGCCACATCCTCACACAACTGCCCGGTGGCAAGCAGTTCGGCCACGTCGTGAATCTGCTCGGGCGTGAATGGAACGCCTCTCTTCTCGGCAATCGCCGCAAGCGCTTTGGAGATGCCATCCCGCGAGAGGTCTTGCACAGAAC
>JBOHOS010000575.1:0-3249 GCA_050731295.1 Nitrospiraceae bacterium
TGAAACTGCAGGCTGCGCGATCGTTTCGAGCCCACTTGTGCGTCCTCGTGAGATCGGCGTGTTCTCTGCTTCCCGACAAGGCACGCCATGATCAAGTGGGCGCTGCAAGGGTGACCGGTATGGCGGCAATCACATGTCCTTGATTACAATTGCGATCCCGAACCGCAGCAAACGAATTCATTAAGGCCCGCTGCTTGCAACGCGACCAGAGCGGGTGGAATGACCCACATGGTCCGGCGAAGGAGGGAGTAACATGGGATATGGATTATTACTCTGGCTGCTCGGCGTGCCGGTCAGCGTCATTATTCTGCTGTGGCTCTTCGGGATCCTAAGTTAAAATCGCCAGTTAAGAATCGTCCAGTGTTCGTCATTGAAGCCGACTCATCTCTTATTCACAAGAAGGAGGAAACCGATGGAAGACAATGATTACACCGCCATGCCTGCTTTTTTGGCCGGAGCGCTGATCGGAGCCGGAATCGCGCTGCTCTTGGCGCCTCAGACAGGCTCGGAGCTGCGCGGGATGCTTCGCAATTACGCTTCTCGGGCTCGAGATGAAGCGTATGATCGAGGACGGGAAGTCTGGGACACCGCCGTGGATCGCGGAAAGGACTATATGGAAAGCGGAAAAGAATCCATGCGGGAAGCGGGTAAAACGGCCCGTGAGTACATGGAATCGGGCAAGGAAGCGATCCGGGAAGCCGGGAGAGAGACCTCGCGCAACCGCAGTTAACCGATCAATCGATAGCTGCAGGGCGCGGAGGTGGGCGCCCTGCATTGACTATCCCAATTTCTAAGAGGAGGTGACCTATGCGTCGTGTACTCAGCGTTCTAGCAGTGGTGGCAGCGGTCGGCCTGACGTCCGTCGGATGTCAAACGACCACCGGAAAGACGGCAGGCGAGAATGTGAGCGATGCGAGCATCTCGACGATGGTGCAAAGCAAGCTGACCGCGGATCGCATGTCGAATTTCACCCGCGTGGATGTGGATACTGAGCGGGGCGTGGTCAATCTGAGCGGGGTGGTGGCGTCGGCTGAGCAGAAGGCACGGGCAGCTGAAGTCGCGCGACAGGTGAACGGCGTCAAGCGCGTCAACAACAACCTGCAGATTCAAAGCATGAGTCAATAAATAGGATGAACGCATGCCTGATGCTACGGCCCCTTCGACCAACGATCATGATCGCGAACGGTGAGCAAATCAGGCATGCGCCACTCCCAGCGGGGGGTGCGGCAACCGGACGAGTGAACGTTCCTCTTCGACGGGTAGCCGAGAAAGAGGGAATCCATGTTGCACACCATTCTGATCGTTCTTTTGATTTTGATGCTCGTGGGGTCCTTGCCGGCTTGGCCGTTCAGCAGCGGATGGGGGTACGGTCCGAGCGGGGCCTTGGGAACGGTTTTGTTGGTGCTGGTGATCCTCCTATTGATGGGACGTATTTAGGGCGCTCGGAAACGGATCGCCTGCCGTGCTCATCGTGAGGCCCCCTCGCGATGGTTTTCCTCATTTTCTCTTCTTCAGCATTCCTTCAGCCAACCCATCCTTATGAGGGTCAGGACGGAGCCACCATGGAGTCCTTGATGGTTGATATTCCACCCGACGAGTGGAGCGTATTTTTCGACGCGCTGAGTCGCGAACATCAGAACCGGATCGTGACGGTCGAAGCGCGGGGGCCGGAAACCGGAGAACAGTTCGAAGCGCATGACGTGCCGCTGGAAGGGATAACGGTCAGTCTGCAAGGGGATGCGGAAGTCATTTCGATCGTGGTGCGAGAAGAGACTCGGACGCATGTCTTGCACACGACACCGGCTCCGCTGCACGTCCAATTGGAACGCACCGGCGATGGCCTGGCCAAGACCTTGCAGATAGAGTCGGCACACGGCACCACGACATTGGTCCGGTTTCGCCCGGTCGCGATTCCTGAAGCGATACAGTCCACATAAACAGGTCTGACCTTATGAGGCAGCGAGGAGGGTCACATGAACGTACGGCAGTCCCCATTGGGAAAGAATAAACCGTCGGAGTCCGAATATTCAGGGCGAAATGTGAGCGAAGCCGAGCAATGGGTCTCAATGATCGGCGGCGGAGCACTGGCGCTCTACGGGCTGCTGCATCTCAGAAGCCCGCGCGGCTTGGTCTTGGCTGGGATCGGCGGCGCGCTGGCGAGCCGTGGGGTGACCGGGCATTGTTCCCTGTATCAGAGGCTGGGCGTCAACACGCGTGATGACAGGGGCCGTGACAAGGTACGGACATCCCAAGCCGTCAAAGTCGAACAAAGCATTCGGGTCAACCGTTCTCCTGAGGAGGTCTATCGATTCTGGCGCAATTTCGAAAATCTCCCTCGGTTCATGCATCATCTCGAATCGGTGACCGTTCACACTGACACCCGGTCGCGATGGGTTGTAAAGGCTCCGTTGGGAACCACGGTGACGTGGGAGGCGGAAATTATCAACGAGAAGGAACATGAGCTGATCGGATGGCGGTCCGTCGGCGGAGCGGACGTGGATAATGCCGGATCGGTTCGATTCAGACCGGCGTCCGGCGGAGGCACTGAGGTAAAGGTCACGCTGCAGTACGACCCGCCCGGCGGGCTCGCCGGGACGGTCATGGCAAAAGTGATGGGGGACGATCCTGAACAGATCATCGCCGAAGATCTGCATCGATTTAAAGAAGTCATGGAAACAGCAAGTAGCGAACAGCCAATAGCGAAGAGCTGAGAGAGGCGTTGCTATGAGCCCTTCACTGCGGCGATGAGCCGCACGCGATGAGGCGAGACGAGCGATATCGGTGGGAACGGAGGTTGTGATGGTCGATAGAAGTGTCAAAAAAGTGAGTTCAGAATACTCCCCCAAGGGTGAGATGGGCCAAAAGTATCTGGTCTCCGGCAAGTCGGTTTCGATGCGTCTGTGGGAAGAGCCGGCCGGCGGGCCCAAGCCTCCCACCCAACGTGAGTACGAAACCGTCGGGTACGTCATCAAGGGCCGGGCCGAATTGCAACTCGAAGGCCAGACGATCTTGCTGGAACCCGGCGACTCGTGGGCCATTCCAAAAGGGGCCGGTCACAGCTATACGATCCTGGAGCCCTTCACTGCGGTTGAGGCGACCAGCCCGCCGGCACAGGTCCACGGCCGCGACGAATGAGGGAATGCTGGAAAAAGGTTCCCCAGCATCGTTCTCGGTCGTTCGGACGCCTCAACGTACGCACCCCTGTACGGCCCGGCGTCCGAGCTCCCTGCGGCCTCGCTGGATGACCTT
>JBOHOS010000576.1:0-6320 GCA_050731295.1 Nitrospiraceae bacterium
GGGGATTTCTGCGGCGATTATTGAAGCTGGATAAAGATACGGGTACGAGCACGCCGCCGACATCTATCACCCCTCCCTCTTCCCCATCACCTACGGTCCCTGGCACCAGCACCCCAACACCCATACCGACCACGGGTACGACCACGCCACCGCCGACATCAACTACCCCTCCCTCTTCCCCGTCACCCACGTCCCCTAGCACCAGCACCCCGACACCCTCACCATCCCCCTCGCCTCCACCGCCACCTGCTAGTAGTCAAAGCCTGTCCGCTATGACGTTTACGGCAATGGAGGCAGGTTCGAATCCCAAGAATCAGACACTGAACATCACGAACACGGGAGGGGGAACGCTCAGCTGGACGGTAACCGAAAATGCGACGTGGCTGAGTCTCGATCCTACCTCCGGGACAACCACAACTGAGACAGACATCATCACAGTCAACGTCAACATTGCTGGACTCAGCAGCAATACCTACTCCGCCATGATCACGCTTTCGACGGTAGGTGCGCCGGCCGCACAACAAATCCCAGTCACACTTATCCTCTCGGCGCCTTCCCCAACGTTTGGGCAAAACCCGGAAAGCCTGACGTTTCCAGGAATGGAAGGAGGCGCCAACCCGACGACCCAGACGATCAGCATCAGGAACACAGGGAAGGGCACATTGAGCTGGAACGCGAGCGAGAACGCAGATTGGCTGACCCTCAGCCCCGCGTCGGGCACGACGACGACCGAGACCGACTCAATCAGCGTGAGCGTGAATGCCGCCGGTCTTAAGACGAACACTTACACGACCACAATTACACTCACGGACCCAACAGCTTCGAATAATCCTCAAGAAATACCGGTTACCTTGGCGCTTACCGCACCGCAATCCGGGGTAGTCTCATTAAGTTGGGATCCTAATGCAGAAAGTGATCTGGCCGGGTATAAGATCTATTTCGGTACCGCGTCGGGATCTTACGCTTCCCCGGTGGATGTAGGAAACGTGACGACCTTCAAGTTAATCAATTTATTGCGAGGCAAAATCTATTACTTCGCGGTGACAGCCTACGACAAATCCGGCAACGAGAGCGGATATTCTAATGAGGTGAGTAAGAGCTTACCGTAACGCTTCGGGCTGCAATGGCCGGAACGGCCAAGAGTGATCTGGGCAGTCGCAAGATATAATAGAGGCGTATCGACGTCAGCCAAAAGTTACGAAGCCTGCCAAGAATGCCCCGCTCGGAAGAGCGGGGATACATGGCAGCCCGTAGCGAAGCGAAGGTAAAAACTTCCTGGTTCACAAAGCCCCGCCCGGAAGGGCGAGGTTCTTTACTCAGCTTGCAGGGATTGCTGATAATAATCCGTATACATATAGTAGGGTAAGGCTTGGCTTCCCACGGCATTAAGGATCACATGGATCGGCGTGTCGGCTCTTAACGTGCTGAGTGCGCGTTTGACAAACTGTTGTGGTGTCGAGCCTGCCCGTACAACAAGCAGCAAAACATCGGCATGCCTTGCAAGCACATTCATATCGGCCAGTGGGAGGATGGGCGGAGTGTTGATGAGAATGTAGTCGAATTGCTCGCGAAGCTCAGCAAAACAGCCTGCAAGCCGTTCGGTTTTCAATAATTCGTTTGAGTTCATTTTACAGTTCCCGACCGGCATGATCCAGCAAGGCACTTCCCCGAAGCTGGACAGGCACTCGTCCAGGGCAATATTCCCCGTCAAGTAATCAGCGAGGCCTCCCTCAGGAACGATTTCCGGGTAGCGATTGAGCACGGGGCACTTGAAATCGCAATCTACGAGCAGGGTACGCTTTCCTAGATCCCCCGCGAGAGTGTAGCCGAGGTTAACGACGGTCGTCGTTTTCCCTTCCCCTTTGACTGCGCTTGTCACGGCTACGATTGTGGATCGTTGCTTGGTCGCGACCAGCGCAAGTCGAGTGGCGGCAACTCGATATTGCTCGGCTACAATTGAGCCCGGCAACTGCTTCACCACGAGATTCATCTCAAACGGTGGGTTTGCTCTACCATTGCCGAGTAATCGTGGCCAACGTATTTTCCCTACTTCGCCTTCGCCATTATGCCCGTTGGCGCCTTTGATGAGATGGTAGTTAGGAAGAAACCGCTGCCATCTCAACTGGCCATAGGCGAGCGTGAAGTCGGGGATCACGGCGAGTAGTTGCGGTCCCAGCATATGCTCGATATCCTCGGGACGACGGAATTGTGGATTGAGTTGCTCTTGCATCACCGCCATCCCGACGCCCAGCGTGCACCCGAAAATGAGTCCGAAGATCATAATGCGCAGTTGATTCGGCTTTTCTGGCACCCTCGGAAAATTCGCAGGATCGATGATGCGAAACTGGCCGCCCTTCTGCCGCTTCTCCAGATTCTCCGCAACCATGGCATTGAGCCGCTTGTCGAGAAGCGATCGGTAGTTGTCTTTCATGTTGTCGTAGTCGCGAAGGAGAATCAGCAGTTCCTGCTCGATCGATGGGGCATTTTCGACCCGTTTCTCGTAATCCTTCTTCTCAGCATGGAGCAGGTGTTGGCGCTGATTGAGGAGGGTCAGCTCACTTTTCACCTCGCTCTGCTGCTTCTTAAGGTCTTGAAGATAGGGGTCCAGCGGGTTCTCTCCAGGCTTGACCGAATCAGGACCGTACAACTCCACCAGTTCCTTCTCGACCTGACTAATCTCCTCCTTGGTCAAAAGAACGTCCGGGTAGGTGTCCCAGAACTCAGCCTTTAGCTTCACCAGCTTATCTCTCAGCTCCTTCAGGTGTCGAAACAACGGGTCGGGGCCGACAGAACGAGTATTCAGCGCGGAATTCGTGTGCCCGAATCTCTGATATTCCTCGATCCCATTTTCCACCAGCGCTAGACGATCAGACAGCCGCTGTATGGCCTCATTTACCGAATTGAGATCACTTTGCTGGCGGTCCAACGCGCGCAGATTTACCTCAATCTGCTGAGGGAGCTCTCCCATGTGCTTCGATTTGAATTGACTAATCTCGTCCTCTTTCCTTTCAAGTTCGCTCTTGGCGATTCCGACTTCATAGTCAATGAATTCCGTGGTGCTTTGGGCAATCTGCTCACGGGCCTCGAGGTTTTCCACAATGAACTTCGAGACAATCGCCGAGGTCACACTCATGGCGGTACCTGGATCCTCATGCGAGAAGGAGACCGTGAATGCATCAATACTACTCCCGCTCACGAAATATGCCCCAGGCACTTTGGTAACCATTTCGACCCTGAGCGTCTTCCCCACTTTGCCAATCGCTTCGTCCAGACCGTATTGCGCCACGTCGTCAGGATACAGGTTAAATTCCTTCACAATCTCTCCCAGCAGCGTGCGGCTCATGATCTGTTTCTGGATGACAATGAAGCGGTGCTCAAGATTGCCTTCGACAACGCCCTGAACGACATTCTCCGGTATCTTTTGTTCCTCCACCAAAATCAGCGTTTCGGATCGGTACAACTTGGTCGAGAGTTTGCAATACAGCCCGGCGGCTGTAAGGGACAAGATAATGGAGCCGATGATCACCCATTTTCGTCTGACGGCCATCTCCCAGTATTCGCGAAGCATGGCCATCCCTGATTGGCTCAACTGCGCTTTCACGTCGATCGTACTCATCCTTTAGTTCCTTGTATCAACATCGACTTTGTTCGAGATCACCCACGATCCCATCTCGGCCGGCGATAACGGAAACTCGGTTCCGCTCAATACGAGGCCATCTTATCGACAACCGGAGAGAGAACCGACTGCCCTACACCGTCGAGTCAAGCCTTTCCATTGGAAATAGGTTCTCATCGAGCAACTATTGGGACCGGCGCGGGCAGGTTTGCCGGGATCTCCGGAGGACGGAAGGTCGGAACCAGGTCTCGCAACCGCTCAATCCCACGTGCGGAATTATTCAGAATGGCCGCCGCTTCTAAGGCGATCAGCTTCTCTTCGAGGGACGTGAGATCGGCTGGGACAAGGGTTCGGATCCGGAGGATCTTTTCGATCGCGGAGGGCTCCTCTGTCTCACCCTCCCCGACCAATTCCTCATCAAGCTTTTCTCCGGGCCGCAGGCCGACGAAGCTAATGGGAATCTCTTCACCCGGTACATAGCCGGATAACCGAATGAGATTCCTGGCCAGGTCCAATACTCTGATCTGCTCACCCATGTCCAGAACATAAATGGCGCCCTGCTCGCCAAGGGAGGCGGCCTGTAATACCAAGTGGACGGCTTCCGGAATGAGCATAAAATAGCGTCGCACCCCTGGATGAGTGACGGTCACGGGTCCACCGGCTTTGATCTGCTCCTGAAATCGCAGCAGGACACTGCCGTTGCTGCCCAAGACATTGCCGAACCGCACGGTGAGAAACCGAGTCTGACTCTGCCGAGCTATATCTTGTACGATGAGTTCGGCGACACGTTTCGTGGCGCCCATCACGCTCGATGGATTGACCGCCTTGTCGGTGGAAATCAGGACGAATCTTTCGACTTCGAATCGGTCGGCCGTCTCTGCGGCAATACGAGTCCCCATGCAATTGTTCTTCAACGCCTCGGCGGGATTCAATTCCACAAGAGGGACATGCTTATGGGCGGCTGCATGGAAGAGGATGCTTGGACGGTGCTTGTCCAGGATCAACGATAGCCGACGCGCGTCGGTGACATCTCCGATGACAGGGTGTACGAAGGAGGACCAGCCTTGATCCGCCAGTTCTTTCGCGACGGAGTATAGACTGTTTTCATGACGCTCGTACAGAATGAGTGCTTCGGGGCGCAAGGCGGCAATCTGTCTAGAGAGCTCCGAGCCGATCGAGCCACCCGCGCCGGTGATCAGCACCCGTTTTCCACGTACCATGTGGCCCACCGCGTGAGCCTTTACATCAACTGGGGCGCGTGGCAAGAGGTCGGCGACGTCCAGACTTCGGATCTGGCTAACGACACTCTTATCGGTTAGGAGTTCTGTGAAGTTCGGCAAGGTTTTGATCGAGACCTTGAACGGCTCCAGCGCGCCGATGATCTCCCTGAGAAGAGCAGGCTTGGCGCTCGGTAATGCCAACACCACTTCTTCGGGCTTCTCATCGGCCAGAATCCTTGGCAAGTCTTTCCGCGTGCCGAGAACCTTGACGCCATGTATCCGTTGATTGAGGAGCGACCCCTGGTCGTCGATAAATCCGATTGGCTGGTAGCGGTAGGACGCATGCGTTTTCATCTCTCGCACAATCCGCTCTCCGGAATCCCCCGCGCCAATGATCAAAGTTCTCGTCCGTCTTCGATAGATCACTTTCTCCCTCAGAAGTCGCGACGGTAGCCGCACGCCGGTAACGAAGCCGAGCAGCAGAATACTGTCGACGATGAAGACGGACCGCGGATAATCTTTCAGTCCCATCCCCCAATGGACACAGCAATAAAATACAAGCGTACTGCTGAAGACTCCGCCGGCGATGTTCTGCAGATCCCAGATACTGGTGTATCGCCATAACCCTTCATTGAGACGGAATAGGAAGAATGCCGCCCCGCGAATGAGGACAAGCCAAGGAAGCATCTGTAGAAACAAACGCGCCTCTTTAGCAGGGATGTCTCCGTCAAACCGGAGCCAAAATGCCAGATAATTGGCAAGGATGATCAGGCTGATATCGAGCATGACGATCAGTGGTCGTCGCCACTTCAGGAGCCATGCCTTTATCTTGACACCGCTTTTTGACTGCACTCTTCGAAGATGGGTCTGAAGCTCAGGCAACTCACAGACGACCAACGGCACGCCGATGAGGCAGAGCAACGTTTGCGCGATAATCGCCAAGTCAAAAAGGAAGGAGGCCTGCTCAACGTACAGTCGAGCTAACTTGATCTTTTCGGGCAGGATGGTTTTCCGGTATTCGTCCTCCGGGTTCGTGGCGCTTTCGAGAATCGCCGATTCATCAATGTATTTGAGTGAGGCCAAATCGGTAAGTCCGGGCCGAACCGCCAGGATCTGAGAGTAGTCGTCCCGGAAGAGATTGACGTAACTCTGGACTTCCGGCCGTGGGCCGACCACGCTCATCTCGCCTTTCAGAATGTTGAGCAGTTGAGGCAGTTCATCCAGCTTGTAACGCCGCAACATCCGCCCCACACGAGTGACACGGGCGTCCTGCCCGATCGTCAGCAGCCCTCCCTTCGCCGGCGCGTCCTCCACCATCGTGCGGAACTTGTAGATACAGAACGGGCGAAACCCTCTCCCTATGCGCACTTGCTTGAAGAAAATCGGGCCGGGCGAACCAAGCTTGATGAGTACGGCCACGACCACGAACAGCGGCAAGCACACAACTAAGCCAATGACAGCCGAGGTTATGTCAAATGTGCGCT
>JBOHOS010000577.1:0-2003 GCA_050731295.1 Nitrospiraceae bacterium
CTATCACGCCGGCGAAAATATCGGACGCGCACAAGCGGTGTTCGGGCCGGTTCACAATGCCATTGTGTATCTGTTCACAGGCTCCAAGGACCAGGCCGAGTATTACGATGCGCTGCTGGATCGGATCGCGGCTTCAACACGGTTCACCACGATGGACCCCGCCGGCCTGGTGAAACAGTGGGAGGATCTGCTGGCCGGCATGGCGCTCACGTATGTGGAACACGATTCAAGCGGAGACGCCGGAGGAGACAACCGCTCGACGGTCTGGAACCTGTGCCGTGATGGACGATTCACCTACTCACATTCATCGCACGCGGCGGTTCAAGTCCCTGGCGCAGACGTACCCGATACGAGTGAAGACCATCGCCGCGGAACATGGCGCGTGGAGGCCGCCGACGGGAACGCCTTGCTGATTCTCACCGAAGAGCAGGGCGCGGTGGCCTCGCATACCGTGGCATACGATGGGGATAAGATGTACGTGGACGAGCAGCGCGTCGTTCGCGCCAAGAGCGAGGATTGCCCGTAATGTCGGATGCCGACATGAACCGCCGGCATTTTCTCCTGCGTACCGGCCTTGCGCTCAGCGCCGGCGTCCTCGCCGCCAATCTTCCGTTCTCCCGAACGCTCGGAGATGCGGGACCTTCGCTCAATAGTTGGGAGGCGGTGCGTAATCAGTTTGCTCTCGCACGCAATCTCATCCACATGGCCGGCTTTTTCCTCGCTTCTCACCCTACTTCTGTGCGAGACGCCATCGAAGCGCACCGCCGAGGGCTCGATGACAATCCCATCGGTTATTGGATGGACCGCAGCGAGCAATTGGAAGGATCGGTGCTGCGCGCGGCCGCGGAGTATCTGGGCGTCAGCCCCACCGACATCGCCCTGACCGACAGCACCACGATGGGGCTCGGCTTACTCTACGGCGGTCTGACCGTGCGGGAGGGTCAAGAGATCCTGAGCACGGTCCACGACCATTACTCCACGGAGATGTCACTCAAGCTGCGCGCCCAACGGACGGGCGCCGCATTCCGGCAGATTTCCTTGTATCGGAAGCTCGACACGGTGTCACGAGAAGAGATTGTTGACACCCTCGTGAAGGAGATGCGGCCCCGAACCCGCATCGTGGCGGTGACGTGGGTACACTCCAGCACGGGATTGAAATTGCCCATCCGCCAGATCGCTGATGCGCTGGCGAAGGTCAATGCAGGTCGGGCCGAATCCGACCGGGCGCTGCTCTGCGTGGATGGTGTCCACGGCCTCGGGGTCGAAGACGTCGGTATGGCGGATCTTGGTTGCGACTTCTTCGTGGCCGGCGCCCACAAATGGATGTTCGGCCCGCGAGGCACCGGCCTCGTTTGGGGTCATCCGCGGGCCTGGCCGGCTGCGAATGCCGTCATTCCGACCTTTAGCCACGAGGCGTACGGCATCTGGATGAAGGAGATTCCTCCGACAGACATTCCGTATGGCGCGATCATGACACCCGGCGGCTTTCACTCGTTCGAGCATCGGTGGGCCTTGAGCGAGGCGTTCCGATTCCATCAGGCCATCGGCAAAGCGCGCGTGGCCGATCGCATTCACGCGCTGAACGATCAGTGCAAGGAGGGGTTGGCGAAAATGCGACACGTGAAACTCCACACGCCTCTGTCGCGCGACCTGTCCGCCGGCATTGTGTGTTTTGAGGTTGACGGTCGGAAGCCGGCGGCGGCGGTCGATCACCTTAAAACGCGCGGGATCATGGCCAGCGTCACGCCCTACGCCACGCAATACGTCCGTCTGGCCCCCAGCCTGCTGACTTCCCCCGAAGAAGTCGAGAAGACGTTGGAGGAGATCCGGAAGTTAGGGGATAACAGTTCCAGACTCTTCCAGTCGCGTTCATAACGAAATCTCAAACCGCGCTTTGACCTTCTAACTTCTTGAACGCAAACAACGGATCACTTTTGGCGATCTTCTAAGATCTTCTAATTGGAGATGATGAAGCAGTTGTTTTTCGGGGTGCGGCGTGTGAC
>JBOHOS010000578.1:0-8254 GCA_050731295.1 Nitrospiraceae bacterium
GGGTCAATGCGAGAGGTGAAGCCGTGAAGATCGTATTCGTGAAATCTGTGAAGGACCGCGTGTCGTGCGAGAACGGATTTGATAGACGCCACCACGATCGAGGCCAATAAATTCGCTAGCCTGTGCTTTTCCACTCGCGGGGTCTACCATTACACCGCTCGAATGGAAGCGCCGGCCCCCGGGGGAGAAATAAACAGGTCCGGCAGCGTGACGGTAGGCGGACCCTCTTCACATTAGATTTGCATGGGTCCGACCGGGCACCGGCCCGGTTGAATGGAAGCCGAGAGATGACCCGAGCGGAAGGAGGAAGGGATTCTCCGGTGACGTTAGACAGCCTCGATCAAGTCGCGGTGTAGCAAGACAATGTTGCTGGAAAGCGGCTCGCGAAACGTCATCCGGCAATAGCAGGCGTAGGTCACATAGGTGTCCTGCAGACAATATTCGGCGATGTCCTTCCCTTGTCCCTTCACCCACATCTCGCCTACCTGTTTCCCGCTCCCCGACTTGGTCTCGACAGTCAGCGCCCGTGCCAACACGTCCAACTTCACCCACCCGCGAATTTCCCAATTGCTCCACACCGCCATCGTGTCGTACACGGGCTCCGTGCGAAACTTGGCCAGCAGAATCTCACAACTGGGCCTGACCTGCTGAATGATCGACCGTTTCTTGATAAAGGGAAGATCGAATCCCAAGCCGTTATGGGTGATAAAGAGGGAGGGACGCAGCTGCGCCAATTTTGCCCAAAACTGGCGCAGTAGTTCCTTTTCGTTGGCGCCATACCAAGAAATGGCTCCTTGCGGCTCCATCGCATCGGACAGCACGATCATGCCGATGCACACGATGCGGCTGTAGGTGCCGTCGAACGAGGATTTCTCATAGAGCTCATCTTCGTTCTTCTTTCGCTCTTCCATCTCCGATCGAGTAAAGAGATCTTCCGCGTTGTCGATGCACGACGGATCGATCTGGGGCACACAGCCGGCTATCCGTGCCCATTCCTCCCGCGGCGCTTGGACTGTTTCGATGTCGAGCACGATTTTCATAAATGGCTAATACCTAGCAGCTCATAGTGAATGGTCTCACTTCTTGCTATCAGCTATTCGCTATTTGCTTTTCTATGAGCGACCGCCACATGATGATCGCATCCTGGTAGCTTCCGTCGTTCTTTCGCACGGCGCCCGGAATACGGCCGAGTTCCACGAAGCCCAGCTTCCTCCAGAGATCGCGGGCCGTCTGGTTTTCGAGGAAGACCAGATTATAGAGCACGCTCCGATACCCTAGATCCTTGGCATACTGCAACATGGTGGCGCCGAGCAGCCACCCCAGCCCCTTGCTGCGCCATTGTTGCGCCACCATAAACCCTGCATTGGCCACCTGACGGGCGCGGCCGGGCCAGTTGGGTTTGAGATAAAACGCGCCCACCATATCAGGGCAGCGCGTGCGATCCAGCAAATACGCGGCGACCGTGCTCTTTCCCCGGAACCAATATTCCATGAAATCCTCGTGATCCGGAATGCGATCGTGGGGATAGGATTGTCCCTCTTCAACGATCGTCCGGTACAGCCGGCGCAGCGGGTCCACGTCGCGCTGGCCGGCTAATAGAAGCCGGATCGGCGTGCCATCCTTGAGGTTGGCGGTGATCGGGAATTGCAAAGGCCCTCACGTGCCGGGTCGCGAACCTCTCAGCGCATCGATGATCGGTTGGTCTGCCGGAGGAAACTCGAAATTACCAAGGTCCTGGGACGACACCCAGCGGAACTCGTCGCATCCGAGGGCCTGCGGTTCGCCCTGTTCGATGGAACAGAAGAAAAAATACAATTCCACCAGCTTGTCTTGATACGCATACCGGACGACTCGGTAAGGAAGCGGCGGCGTGACTTCAATGCCCAATTCCTCCCGCAGCTCGCGGCGCAGGCCATCCTCCATTGTCTCGCCCGGCTCCCGCTTTCCCCCAGGAAATTCCCATGACCCGGCCAGATGAACTCCGGCCTTCCGCCGGGTGATCAAATAGCGTCCGGCTTGTCGAATCAGACCGGCAACAACTTGAACAGGTTGTATTGGCGTCATCAAGACCCGGTGAAATCGAGCTACAGATTGCGGTCAAACGGATACGCTTTGCAGAATGCTTGCATGGGACAGAGCAGACAATACGGATCTCTGGCGTTGCAGACGGTCGAGCCGAAGTCCATCAACGCCTGATTGAAATCGTACCCTTTTCCCTTGGGAATCAGCGTCTCGGACAGAGCCCACAGCTGAGTCTTACGCGCTTTGGGGTCGCCCATCCCGATAAACACGCGGTGGAGGACGCGCATGACATTCGTATCCAAGATGGGCGCGTCCTCATTGAAGGCAAACGAACGAATCGCGCCTGCCGTGTAACGGCCGATTCCTTTGAACGAGAGCAGTTCCTCCGGATCTTTGGGGAGTGAGCCGCCGTATCGCGTCATCGTCTCGCGGGCAATGCTGTGCAAACGATGAGGACGGATGTTGTACCCGAGCGGGTACCAGGTTTTGCGCACCTCGTCCGGCGCAGCTTCCGCGAGAACGGCAAAGCTGGGGTAGCGGTCCAGAAATTCATGGTATTTGGGAATCACCCGGTCAACCTGCGTCTGTTGAAGCATCACTTCAGAAACCAATATCTTGTAGGGGTCCGAGGTTTTGCGCCAGGGAAGGTCCCGGCCATACTGGCGGTACCATTTCAACAAACGATGCTGAAACCGCCTCTTGATGCCGGCTTCAACCGACACCGCAGACGGCGAAGATTTCATCGGGGAGCGTGGTCGGCGAATCGAACGGCTGGAGGTCGTAGCGTTCCGGCGAGGCATCGATCGTTCCGTGGCCGACATTGTAGGGGGGAGCGGAAGGAATTGCAACCGGAGGTGCCGTCTCATATCTATTAGCTGTACACTGACCCGGGTATCGGCATACAGCGCTCCGGGATCCCTTGATTGGAGACCATGACGTTTCACGAGATCTTTACTCGATGGCAATGGAAGCCGATCCGTAACTGCCCCGGCCGGTTTGTCTTGGTGACCGGCGACAACCGAATGCCGGTGAGCACGCTGCTCGGAGCCGAGTGTACGCCTCGCACGCACTCATCAGATTCCGCGAAAGATCCCGTGATTGTCGTTGCTCTCGACGATGGTGGTCTGATTTCCTACGCGCGACCGGATGGATGTTGCGTGCACACCCTGAACACCGCTGAGGGATTTGCACGCAAACTCGCTCAGTTGAAAATCACGCCGAAGGCGCGCCAGGCGCCATAACTCTTCCAGCCTGGACCTGCACATCGACGGTCCATTCGACAGCGGGCACGGGTACTGGAGTGGAATCGAGCACTGGACGGTGTTATAACCCTGAGAGCACGTTCAAAGACCAACCTGAACCTTGGCGCACGAATGAGCGACATGCCTGCGACGCCGCCGTCAGGGAAAGACATGGCTACCTTGGCCGGCGGATGCTTTTGGTGCTTGGAAGCGGTCTATGACCAGATGAAAGGCGTGGAGTCGGTGGAATCCGGCTACATGGGCGGACAGGCTCCCGACCCGTCGTACGAGGCGGTGTGCGGCGGCCAGACCGGCCATGCCGAGGCCGTGCAAATCACGTTCGATCCGAAAGTCGTTTCGTACCGGGAGATCCTCGAGGTCTTTTTTGCGATCCATGATCCGACCACGCTCAATCGCCAAGGCAACGACGTCGGCACACAATACCGCTCGGCGATTTTCTATCATTCACCGAACCAGAAAGCCGCAGCCGAGGAAGTCATCGCCGCACTCACGAAGGACAAGACTTTCGACCGTCCCATCGTTACGCAGGTCGTTCCCGCGGAGCCCTTCTACGTGGCCGAGAAGTATCATCAGGAGTATTTTGCCCGCAACCCGGCACAGGGGTACTGCGTCTACGTGGTCAATCCCAAGGTCGCCAAATTCCGCCAGCAGTTTGCCGAAAAGGTAAAGCCCTAACTTTCCCTTCTCCACAGCTCTGCCTTCCCCCACTATGCTGTTTTTAACGGAAGTCCCGCCGGTCCGATGGCGACACGATCCCAACTGTGTTACAACGCGAGAGCGACATGACGACCGAAGCCGGCGCCCCCGTCATCACCAGTATTCCTCAACGTCTGGACCGCTTGCCGTGGTCGCGCTGGCATTGGCTCATCGTCTCTGCGCTCGGCATCACATGGATTCTCGATGGACTCGAAGTGACCATCGTGGGGGCATTGGGCGCCATCCTGACGCACCCCACGACCTTGCACCTCACGGAGTCCGAGGTCGGGCTGACGGCCTCCGCGTACCTCGCCGGGTCGGTGAGCGGCGCCGTCATCTTCTCCTACCTTACCGACCGGCAGGGACGGAAAAAATGGTTCCTGATCACGCTCTTCATCTATTTGACGGCGACGGTCATGACGGCCTTCTCATGGAATCTCTGGAGCTTCATGGTATGCCGCTTCCTTGCCGGCGCCGGCATCGGCGGCGAATATTCGGCGATCAACTCGGCCATCGACGAGCTGATCCCGGCTCGGGCGCGCGGGCACACGGATCTCGCCATCAACGGAAGCTGGTGGTTAGGGACCGTGGCGGGGGCGCTGTTGACGATCCCCTTGCTCAATCCGAACGTCATCGCCGAAAACCTGGGATGGCGCCTTTGCTTCGGTCTGGGCGGGGTGCTCGGCCTCGCCATTCTGCTGATCCGGCGACTTGTCCCCGAAAGCCCGCGCTGGTTGATGACGCACGGCCGGGTGGACGAGGCGGAGGCAATCGTTCGCGACATCGAGGAACGAGTCAGGCAAGACGAGAACCTCGATCGTCTGCCGGAGCCCGAGGGCTCAATCACCATTCGCCCATACGCGCATGCCACGTTCGGCACGGTCGCGCAGCAACTATTCAAGAGCTACCCGACGCGCACGGCGCTCGGGATCACGCTGATGGTCACGCAATCGTTTCTCTACAACGCGATTTTCTTCACGTATGCGCTCGTGCTCGCCAAGTACTATGAGGTGCCGGCCGGCAGCGTGGGCCTGTATATTCTCCCCTTTGCCGTCGTCAATTTCTGCGGTCCCCTCCTGCTCGGCCGATTCTTCGATACGATTGGACGCAAGCCGATGATCACCCTCACCTACGGTCTGTCCGGAATTATGTTGGCGGTCACGGGCTACCTGTTTTGGCAGGGGCGCTTGAACTCGGTGACACAGACCATCGCGTGGTCCGTCATCTTCTTCTTCGCGTCGGCCGGGGCCAGCGCGGCGTATCTGACGGTCAGCGAGATCTTTCCGATGGAAATCCGCGCCATGGCCATCGCGTTCTTTTTTGTGGTCGGTCAGGGCGCGGGTATCTTGGCGCCGTGGTTATTCAGCAAACTCATCCAAACCTCGGCCCTGAGCGTTTTCTACGGGGATCTCATCGGCGCGGGATTCATGATCACGGGGGCCATTGTCGCGATGCTCTTCGGCGTGAAGGCCGAACGACGGTCCCTGGAGGATATTGCCACGCCTCTGTCCGCCAAGGACGTATAGGTGACTATCCCCTAAACCTGTGCGAGGAGCTCGCACGCTGAAATTGCTTGAAGCTGCAAAGCAGGGCCTAGGAAAGCGTTCCTGCATGCCACAACCAGCTGCCTTGGTGATCCTCTCGCCGGTTGTAGTCATTTAGCTGATAGGTCCAGGGGGCTATTTTTGGTACAAGATAAGCATGAGTACTGTGACAAACGACATCCACAACCCGGCCAACATTCTCATCGTAGACGATAACCCCTTAAGCCTAGCCTCGTTAGAGGCCATCCTGGAAGGGTCGAATCGCATCATTATTAAGGCCGCCTCGGGAAACGAGGCCCTGAAATGTTTATTGGTGAACGAGATGGCGGTGATTCTGCTTGATGTCAAGATGGCAGACATGGATGGATATGAGACCGCGGCGCTGATTCGGAAGCGCCCAAAGACACACGATGTCCCCATTATCTTCCTCACCGCCTTCAACAAAGACAATGTAGATGTGCTGAAAGGGTACTCGTTTGGAGCCGTCGATTATATTTTCAAGCCCATTGTCCAGGAAATCCTTAGGGCGAAGGTTGACGTGTTGGTGGAACTCTACAAGAAGAATCATGCCCTGCGCCGGAAAAATGAAGAACTCGAACGCGCCGAGCGGGAACTGCTACAAACCAAAGCGGTGGCGAGCTTGATTAAATACGCCCCTGATCCTGTCTTTGTCTCGGATCTCAATGCCAATATCCTTCACGCGAACGACGCGGCTTCGCAGTTGCTGGGTCTGCATGTTGAAGAGCTCGCAGAACAGTCATTGTCCGGTTTTCTTTCCACTGGGGAGGCTCAGCTGTTCAAGGCCGCCCTTCATGAAGTCGTCGAACGGGGAATTACCCGAAACATATCGCTTCATCCCCGCAGTGCTTCGGGGACGGTCACTCCCACAACCCTGAATGCATCCGCCCTGGTTGCTGATGACGGCAAGACTATCGGGGCCATCGGCATTTTTCGCGACATGACCGCCTATGAGCAAGTCCTGAATGAACTGGAGCAATTGACCCAAACCCTCGAACGGCGCGTCAGCGACCGGACACAAGCCCTTGAGACAGCGAATCAGAGGCTGGAAGAGTTGAATCGGCTGAAGTCTTCCTTTGTTTCCATTGCTTCACATGAAATACGCACGCCGGTCACCAGTATTAAGGCCTTTGCCGAAAACATGCTGTCGGGCATAGCCGGGCCGGTCACTGAAAAACAACATCACTGCCTTAGCCGCATTATCTCCAATGTTGAACGCCTAACAAGGATTATCCAAGAACTTCTGGACCTCGCGAAGATCGAAGCGGGCCAACTGAACTTGCAACTGTCGTTGCTGGCCGTAGCGGAGTTGATACATAACGTCATTGAACAGTTTCAACCTTTGGCTCTGGAGAAGCATATTTCTCTTGAGAGTTCGGGCAGCGCATTGGGGACTTCTGTTTCGGCCGACGAAGGCAAGCTCCAACAGGTCCTGAGTAACTTGGTCCACAACGCCATTAAATTCACGCCGTCTGATGGACGAGTTACAATCGAGGCTGATATGAGGGAGGATGGGGCGCTTCAAGTCTGCGTGAGTGATACAGGAGCCGGCATTGCCGCTGAGGAAATATCCAAAATCTTCGATCGGTTCTATAGCAGCCAATCTATCCATCCTGAAAATCGCGGTGCGGGTCTAGGGCTTACCATTTGTAAGAGTCTTATCGCGCTTCATGGCGGGAAAATCTGGGTGACCAGTACGGTCGGCCAAGGAAGTCGTTTTTATTTTGACGTGCCGGCGACGAGAGAGGTCTGACGTCAAGAGGCGTTCATTGCCCTGTCTGCCAAGAATACCTAAGGTTTCCCCCCCCCACCGCATGCAGCCTTCTTGGCATCCGGCGTTTAAAGCCGGAGGGCTTGTCGATCAACCGCGCTGAAAACCGATTCATCGGCGCCCATGCTTTGGGATTCCGTTCCTCCGATGAGAGCAGGGGCGCCCCCCGCTCGAGCTATTCATCGTGACTGTTCACAAAGGAAAAGAATAGGACAAATTTTTGACCGTCATTGGTTTCGAATCTACATTGCGACTCTTCCTCCTTTGGTCATCGAAGAACCATCACTGCCCTCAACTGCATAAAAAACCTCGCAAAGCTTTTTTCCATGATCGAATTTTTTCGCTGAGCCCTGGCGGATCGAAGCCATGGGCTTATTTCTTGCTCAGGCTGTCTCATCATGCGAAGAAGACACTTAAAAGATCTCTGCGAACCTATCCTGACGCTCGCCGTCTTGGCGCTCATAGCCGGGCAGGCCATGGCGCTTGGGTTTTCTGCGGACGCCGGGAGGATCACGACCGAGCGGTTTCTGATACTCGAAGGCTTCAACGGTGAAGCCGTGCTGGATACGTCTACGCAGCTCATTTGGGAGCGCTCGCCGACCACGGCCAATTCAATATGGCCGAACGCGTCCATGCATTGCGCGCTGAAATCCGTGGGTGGGCGCAAAGGATGGCGTCTGCCCTCGTTCTATGAATTGATGACTCTGGTCGATCCGTCAGCTACAAGTACTCCGCATCGCCCGGTCCTGCCCATCGGGCACCCTTTTAGAGACGTGGAAGCAAGCTCTTATTGGTCCATGACGTCCTTATCCGCAGATCCGACGAGCGCCTATGCGGTCGACTTTCTTAGAGGAGACGTCGTCTTCCAGACGAAGCGTCAACTGTATGGATGCTGGTGCGTGCGCGGGGAGCACGCCGCGCCCAAAGGTCATGGCCTGCAT
>JBOHOS010000579.1:0-2032 GCA_050731295.1 Nitrospiraceae bacterium
GGGTGGTCAATTCGCCCGGCCTTTACCTGATGGGGATGCCGTTCCTGCGCCGGCGCAAGTCGGCGCTGATCGATGGCGCCGGCGCCGACGCCCGCGACCTCAGCGACCATCTCGTCGCGTACCTGCACCGCCGCAAGACCACTCTGGCACGGCCCGAGGCCCACGCGGCCTGACCCGTGGCTCTCGCCCGCTGGCCCTCCATGCTCCCAGGATGAGGCAGCGCGCATCACGTCGAGGACATGCAGAAGGCTCGATTACCTGGACGCGTTACTGCGCGCCTCGGTGTACCCTAAAGTCGGGGAATGTCAGGATGCGCATCGATCCACTGCTGTCTGAGTGCAGTCCACTGATCCCGCGCTGCTTTGCCCGTGACGATCTTGAAACAACCGCTGAGCGCGTCCGGTATCGGACCCGGGAAGGATCCATCGCCTAACCACAGGATCGTGTTGTTGGAACACTCGGTAACGCGTACTTTTCCGGTCTTGAGTGAGGTGGGCGGTGCGCCCCGCCCATGCCACCATCCAGGCACTTCATACGCGACAACATTATCTCTCAATACCATTCTCGGTACTCGAACGGGCGATTCGCGATCGTGTGCTTTAAAGAAGGCGCCGTAGCCGAGTTTGGTTCGGTCGGATCCTGCCCTGTATGCGGGAGCATTTCCCATCTTTATGAGATTTCGCTCGACCCGCACCACACCGCTCGCCCCCGCGCCGATAGGTGCGTCCGGGCCCAAGACCGGAGGATTGACGGCACTATAGAAGACGAAACATGAATCAAACAGGTTATTCCGTATAACCCCTGCGCCAAATGCATCGTTCTCGATGCAATCATCTCTCGTATAACTCACCCAATTATCCTGTATGATAAAACTGGTAGAACGATATGGCACAAATGCATCCTCATGGTTGTGGATACGCATGTATTCTATAGTCGAAAGTCCGCTCGTGTTCCATGTAATGGCATATCCGCCGCCGCCTTCTTTCACTTCTCGCCATGTGGCATTTAGAGGCTGAGTACCTATAACCGTTCCGCCGTGGAAGCACAGTGAGGTCGATTGAGGATATGTGTTGAACTCAATGCTGTAGATATCGCGGCGACCGCTGCCCGACGGAGAAATAAGATTTGTTCCCCAGTCCACGCCGAATTGTATCGGGGCTGTATTTTTGCGATCACTACCATTCAACAAAGATGTCCAGATCCCACCTCGCGCATCAAAACGTGCTTGATTGGCCCACGTCGCAATTTTGCTTGTTCGAAATCCGAAATTTTGCTGAAGCTCTGTTATAAGGCCCGTGAAGCTTGAAAGGCAACTTTCCGCTGATACTGTACCGCCTCCGCCAGTTTTTTCGCCTCTGGTTTCCCACGTCGGCCCGGCACTCGCCGAGCTGAGGTGATTCCAGCCGGCACCGTCGCCGGAAGGCGGCGGCGTGCAGGAGACGCCGGCAGCGAGTGCCAACCATCCACCGACCAATCTGAGCACGGGACGCGACGCTAAGCCTGCCATGACAGATGACACCGGCGTGTGAGTTCGCGGCATGCCGCCATCCGATTCAGGTCAGGGCGCGCGGAGGCGTGCTGCTTGGCGGGGCCATGCAAGATCAAGCGAACCTGTACTCCGGCACAACCTGGCGCCTGCAACGCGAGGCTGCGGCAATGGTCCTTGGCCATGGCTTGCATCCCCTGAACGTCGAGCATGCCTGTTTGATCTCGAAAGCGCAATTTGTCGTTTTCTGGGGGACGCACTCCACAGAAGGCGCGAGATCTGACCGGTGGAAGACGGCAAGGCTAGTTTCGTCGCCACACCGCTGAGTGGCGGTGTCGTTGCCGTCCCACGGCAGGCATGCCGGCACGCACGTGCGGGGACAGCCGACTTGAGGTAAGATCGAAGCAACTTCGTGTCGCGCTTGTCCAATGCTGGGGGAAGGCCGTGAAGGCGATGGCGCTCGATCGACCCGGTACGCCGCTGCGGCTTGCCGATATGCCCATACCCGAGCCCGGCGAGGGGCAGATCCTGGTCCAGATATCCCAC
>JBOHOS010000580.1:0-4058 GCA_050731295.1 Nitrospiraceae bacterium
GCACGGTCGTGCTCCACCCTTCAACCCGGGACGGTTGAATCACGAGAGCTGCGATTCTCATGAGATTCATGAGCACGGCGCGCTCGACGAGGCCGAGGATCGTAATCTGATCCCCTAATTGTTCCGAGGCAATCCGCTGCAGGACATGGGAGAGCGCGCGGTGATCATGGCGGCGGTAATCGGCCGGTAAGCCGGTCATCACGACGGGAATACGGATCCCCTTGCGTCGAAGCGACGCCAATGCCTCCACGACGACCTGATGGTTCTTATGCTCCCAGAACTGGTTGGCCACCAACGCAAATTTGTCAGGCAAATGAAATTGGCGCCGGCTGACCTGCGGATCACCGGCATACGATTCAAAGGCGGTGAGCGAGGGAAACGACGCCACCCGAGCCTTGTGGGCCTGCTCCGGCGCAAAGGCGACAAAATGTTCCATCGCCGTTCGGCTGGAGAGCATCACCAGGGCCGTGTCTCGCGCCAGACCGCGAAAGCACTGGTCTCGTCCTTCGCATTCGAACGCAGAGAAATACTGGGGGAGGTAGATATGTTGAAAATCCGGAATCCATCCGATCACTTTGACCTTCTTCGACTGAATCGGAATGTCGGTAATCGGCACTAAGACGTCAATGTCGTGTTCGCGAGCGGTGTGAAACAAGATCGATTTCGCCGGCAAGCCGAGAGCGCTGCGGAGACGCCACTCGCCCCGAAAATATGAGGGTGAGGCCACTTCTCTGACCTGCACGGGAAGATTGCGTCCGGCCAGTCCGCTGCTCGATTGAGACAACAGATACGGCTCGACCTGTGATGTCCGGCAGGCTTCGCCCAAGCAGTGGGCCAGGACGCTCGTATACACCGACCCCGCCGTCCACAATTGCGAGGACACATCGACGATCCCGCACCGATGAAGGGCTTTAGGAGATGCCCGCATGAATTCGCTGTCTGTTGATTTCGACGACCGTGTGGGGATGATCTTTGGAGTTGCGTTGCAAGTCCCATCGGCTTGACACAATGACTTCCGAGCCATCGCGGCGCTTGTGTACCAGTTCACCCTGCCAATGTCCTTTTTCCTGAAGTTCCGCCTCAAGGCTTGGAAGCGGCTTAGGAAAGACGGTCTTCAGCAAGCTATGGGAACTTTTTCCCAGAGCCTGCTGGGCGGGCCACCCGTAGAGATGCTCAGCTCCCTCATTCCAGTATCGAATTTTCCCATCGTGATCCCGGACCATCAGTGCAACATCCTGTTTGAACTGTCCCTCGCCGTGTGTGACCGGATGAAGCGACTCGGCCCGTTCCTGCTGCCAGATTTCCACACACTCTGACAGTCGCGCAGACAAGGGAGGCGGTTGCCATTGAGGCACGAGCGAGCGCAACAGCGAGATGTCCGCAGACCATTGAACCGGCTGTCCTGATTGTTCTCGACCCCGACAATGAACAGGTTTCTCGGGAGCCACGAGGTCACGGATCTGCTCGGCCAACGGCAACACGGCCATGGTTTCCCCGCTCGCCACATTTACGGTCAGGTACCGTGCCTGCCGCTGACCGCGAGATCGCTGATCAACCAATGCCAGCACCGCCGAGGCCAGATCCTCCACATGGAGAAAATCGCGGCACTCTTTTCCAGTACCTTGCAACCAGACGTCCGGTTCCTTTCCGACGCATTGCTCATACAATTCCCAGATGATCAATCGTCGCTGAGCCACCCCAAAGAGAGAAAAAATCCGACATACGAGAATATCCAGCCCAAAGCAGAGCCCATATTCTCTGGCAAGCAGTTCGCCTATGACCTTATGGTAGCCATAGGGCGAAATCGGCCTGATCTCTCCATCTTCTCGGACCGGCAATCGGGTGGGATTTCCATAGACCGCGGCGCTGGAAGGGAAAATGATCTGTGGAGACAGGTTCGACCGGCGGACGCTGTCCAGCACATTGATCCACGTTAACGTCGCCGCCCGAAAGTCCTCTACCGGCGCATGAAGGGAGGCGCCCACCGATGCGCGGCCGGCTCCATGAATGACCACATCGGGAGCGAAGTCGTTGAGGATAGGAGCCAGATCGGCACGCGCGACATCGACTTGCAGGTACGGCCCCGGCCATGGCGCGTCTGCTTGCCGCCGTTGACCCAGCCCCAAAACTTCGTGACCTTCGCGCGCCGCAAAGCGACCGACATTACTTCCGACGAACCCGGTGCTTCCGGTGACAAGTATGCGCATGCTGCTGTTAAAAACGCGCCTTGGGTGTCATCACGACTCCTACATTCATCATTGGAGACTGCGAAAAGACGAGGGCCGCGTGCTGCGAGGAATTGAACGAACGTGAAATCGACCACACGATCGGACACCTATCTCCCATCTCACTACTCGATCTCCCCGCATTCCGTAAGAGGCGAATGGCTCTAGCGCGGCTCCGTAATAATTACTTAGGGAGAGCGAGCATTGGCGTCTTCACGTGTCCTCCCGCCTTACAGATGAACGGAGTATAACCTTGAGTTCCGCCGACGGAGTATCGGGCGCGCCCTGATGAACGCGTAGGCAATTTCATTACACCACAAAACGCAAGGGCAAATACTCATCGTGTCTCGAGAATGAACACCCTATCTCGGCCATGCGCGTATGAACACGGCGGCCGTCGGCGGATGCCCGAGTGTCCTATTGCCTTCGAATTGGAAGGTTCACGTTCCGGGATGGATTCGCAGTATGATGATGCGCGATTGCTCTGGAAGACTCTTGCCTGACAGCGTCTCGTTGACAAGACTTCCGCTTCTCATTACAATCACTCGTTGAGGTTCGATACTTGCCTTCCCAATTCGTTCACCTGCACCTGCACACTCAGTACAGCTTGCTGGACGGCGCGAATCAAATCAACCCGCTCGTTCAGCAGGTGAAGGCTTTCGACATGCCGGCCGTCGCGATGACGGACCACGGAAACATGTTCGGAGCCGTGGAGTTCTACCAGAAGACCCATGCCGCGGGGGTGAAACCCATCATCGGATGTGAAGCCTATATGGCGCCCGGGAACCGCAAGAACCGGGAGGGAGCATTGGCGCACAACGATTACTACCATCTGATTCTCCTGGCCTCCAATCGAACCGGTTATCAGAATCTCATCAAATTGGTCAGCAAGGCCTACTTGGAAGGTTTCTACTACAAGCCGCGTATGGATAAAGAACTGTTACAGGAGCACCATGAAGGGCTGATCGCGCTATCCGGCTGTTTGAGCGGGGAAGTCCCGTACCTGATCGGACAGCAGGACATGGACGGGGCGATCCGAACCGCGGGCGAGTATCGCGAGATTTTCGGCAAAGATCACTATTATCTCGAGGTTCAAGCCAACGGCCTGGAGCATCAGCGAATCGCGAATCGTGGCTTGGTGGAGATCCACAAGAAACTAGGGATTCCGCTGGCCGGCACGAACGACTGCCATTATCTGAAGAAAGAAGATGCACGCCCGCACGATGTGATGCTCTGCCTGCAGACCGGTAAGACGATGAACGAACCGAACCGGATGCGGTTCGACACGGACCAGCTCTATGTGAAGTCGACCATCGAAATGGTCGCCGAGTTCGCCGAGCTGCCGGATGCCGTGGCCAATACCTGTCGCATTGCCGATCAATGCGATCTGAAGCTCTCCTTCAACACCTCGTATCTGCCGCAATATCAAGTGCCGGAGGGCTACACCAGAGAAAGTTACCTCGAACAACTGGTCACGCAAGGCCTCGCCGCTCGCTTGCGCGAACGTCCCGGCACCCTGCCCGCAGAGGCGTACGAGCTTCGCCTTAAAGAGGAACTGACGGTCATCCTCACGATGGGGTACGCCGGGTATTTCCTCATCGTCTGGGATATCATCAACTTTGCCCGATCACGCGGCATTCCCGTGGGGCCGGGACGAGGATCCGCCGCCGGCAGCTTGGTGGCCTACGCACTGCGCATTACCGATCTCGATCCCCTGGTGTATCACCTCCTCTTCGAACGATTCCTGAATCCCGAGCGTATCTCCCTCCCGGATATCGACATGGATTTTTGCATGGACCGGCGAGGCGAGGTCATCAATTACGTGATCGACAA
>JBOHOS010000581.1:0-1828 GCA_050731295.1 Nitrospiraceae bacterium
ATGTCTTTCGGAAGTCGAAGCAGGCCGCCGCCGTGGTGGATGATGCCATCACGATCCGTGCAAAAGCGGTGTGGCTGCAGGAAGGCGTGGTGGATGAATCCGCCGCGGAACGCGCGCGTCAGGCCGGCGTATTGGTGGTTATGGATCGCTGCTGGCTGAAGGAACACCGGAGAAGAGGACTGCTCGCTGAGGCATTCTCCGCTGAATAGGCGCAGCCGAGAGTCGCCCTGCACGACCGTTCGAGCAAATCCCGTGCAATGGAACAGATCAGCTCTTTGAGTCATAAAGAGGACGAGCTTCTCTTGAAGATGAATCGTATCTGTGCCATCGCACCGCAAATGCACCGATGGCGCGCTCTAAGAGGCCGGGTGCAGTATCAACCATTCTATTCAGACAGTCGGTCCGGAAAGATCGATCACACGCTGCGCCGGCAAGGTAAAGAAGAACCGGCTGCCTTGGCCGGGTTGGCTGTCTACCCAAATGGTTCCCTGCTGCAGCTCGACAAGATGCTTGACGATGGCGAGGCCCAGTCCGAGGCCACGCGCCTCTGAGTGATCCGACCGTCCGCGGTAAAACTTTTCAAACACCTTGTCGATGTCAGAGGACGGAATGCCCGCCCCCGTATCGGCCACGCAGACCCGTAGGGCTCCATCCCGAGCCTCCAGCGCGACTCGAATTTCTCCGCCCCTCTGGGTAAATTTGATGGCGTTTTGTATCAGGTTCGTAAGGATCTGGGAGACCTTGTCTGGATCGCACTGTGCCGGCGGCAATCCGGCGTCGACGTACGATGCGAGTGTCAGTTGTTTGTCGCGTGCGATTGATTCGAACCCCTCGATTAGAGTATTAATCAGATCCCCCAGCACAACAGATTGAAGGCGAATGTCGATGTGCCCCGCTTCAATTCGAGCGAGGTCCAGGAGCTCGTCCACCATGCGAGTGACTCGTTCGACGTTCGCCTTGATTCGATTGAGATAGTGTCCTTGTTTCTCCGAAAGACCGCCTGTCAGGCCATCCAGCATATTATCCACGTACCCTTGTATCGCCGTCATCGGGCCGCGCAGATCGTGCGAGACAATGGATACAAACTCCGATTTCCGTTGATTCACCTCGTTCAGCTTGGCATTCAGCCCTTCCAATTGCCGATTGATCTGCTCCAACTCAATGGTTCGCGCCTCGATCTCCTTTTCCTGCCGGCGAATCCGTATCTGATTTTTCACGCGCGCTAATAGCTCATCCTCGTGAAACGGCTTGCTGATGTAATCGTCGGCGCCGGCTTCGAAGCTCTCGACCCGCGCGTCCGGTCCGGCCTTGGCTGTCAAAAAAATGATCGGAACAGAGCGAAGATGCTCATCGCACCGCACCGCCTTCAGAAGATCATATCCGCTCATCCGCGGCATCATAATATCGGCGAGGATCAGGTCCGGATGGATGTGTCGCGTCTTTTCCAGCGCATCCGCTCCGTCCTTTGCGGAGACGACTTGATACGTTTCGCTCAACAACCGCTGAAGATACGCTCGCATGTCCGCATTATCGTCGGCGACGATCAACACCGGTTTCGTGCCGTCGTTCGTCGATGACGCCGCCTCGGCTTGCTCGCTGAGCGGACGGCCTTCTTCGACCAACGGCATGGCGTCGTCGCCGTCGTCATCATGGCTTTCCAGGGCGTTCGTATTGACCTCGCCAACGGGAAGGACAACCCGAAAGGTGGAACCCTTTCCCAACTCGCTCTCAACGGTCACGCTGCCCTCATGGATCGCGACAATCTCCTTGACTAGTATTTAGTTGCATTAATTATTGATACCTGCTATCTCCCTTCCCACACGGGGGA
>JBOHOS010000582.1:0-2126 GCA_050731295.1 Nitrospiraceae bacterium
TCTTTATCCTGTCGCGCACCATCGGGCTGATCGGACATTGGGTCGATCAGAAGCGCCAGGAGAGCCGCCTCATTCGTCTGTTCGATTATCTGGTCAACTACGCCGCGCCGAAGCGGAGAGAAGTGCCGCCGCTGAAATAGCGCTGAGTCTCGGGACTTCAGACTCAAGAGTTGGAGGAAGAAAAGCCATGTCGCTCGAAATCGCAAAAAAACTGTATGCCTCGATGCCGGACAAGCTGGCGAAGGCTCGAAAGAAATTCGGACGGGCGCTTACGCTCACGGAAAAAATCCTCGTCTCGCACGCCGGTAATTTCGACACGCAAGTCTGGGAGCGGGGCAAGGCCATGCTGGCCCTGAGGCCCGACCGTGTCGCGATGCAGGATGCGACGGCCCAGATGGCCATGTTGCAGTTCATGCAGGCCGGCAAGAAAAGGGTGGCGGTGCCGAGCACGATCCACTGCGATCACCTGATCAGGGCCGAGATCGGCTCCGAGAAAGACCTGCTCCGTGCCATGGATGAGAACAAGGAGGTCTATAACTTCCTGGCGTCCTCGGCGAAGAAGTATGGCATCGGATTCTGGAAGCCCGGCGCGGGAATTATCCATCAGGTTGTTTTAGAGAATTACGCGTTCCCTGGCGGATTGATCATCGGGACCGACTCGCATACGCCCAACGGCGGCGGCCTCGGCATGCTGGCCATCGGCGTCGGCGGCGCGGATGCCGGGGAGGTCATGGCGGGGTTACCGTGGGAAGTGCTGCATCCCAAGTTGATCGGCGTGAAGTTGACCGGCAAATTGAACGGCTGGGCCTCGCCCAAAGACGTGATCCTTTACATCTGCGGGTTGCTGACGGTCAAAGGCGGAACCAACAAGATCGTGGAATACTTCGGGCCCGGGGCCGAAACCATCAGCGCAACAGGCAAAGGGACGATCACCAACATGGGGGCCGAGCTTGGCGCCACTACGTCGATCTTCCCGTTCGATCAAAAGATGGTCGCCTATCTCAATCTCACGGATCGGGCCGACATCGCAAAGCTGGCTGAAGCCAACCGCGCACTCCTGGTGGCCGATCCGGAAGTCGTGCAATCACCCGAAAAGCATTTCGATCAAATTGTTGAAATCGATCTCTCGAAGTTGGAGCCGCACGTGGTCGGCCCGCACACCCCGGACCTGGCTCGGCCCATCTCGAAGATGGCTGCCGAGGCGAAGGAGAAGGGTTATCCGGTCGAGCTGAAGGCGGCGTTGATCGGAAGCTGCACGAATTCTTCCTATGAAGATATCGGCCGTGCGGCCCATATCGCGCGGCAAGGGTTGAAGGCCGGGCTTAAGGCCAAAGCGCCGTTCCTCGTCACGCCTGGGTCGGAGCGGATCTTTCATACGATGAAGCGCGAAGGCTTCATGAAGACCTTCGAGGAAATGGGCGGGACGGTCCTGGCCAATGCGTGCGGGCCGTGCATCGGGCAATGGAAGCGAGCCGACGGCGTCAAGGGCAAGGCCGACTCCATCGTCAGTTCGTTTAACCGTAACTTCCCCGGCCGCAACGATGGCATCAACGAAACCCTCTCCTTTCTCGCCAGCCCGGAAGTCGTGACGGCCTACGCGTTCGCCGGGAATCTGGAGTTCGACCCCGTGCGCGGGGCGCTCAAGACCGCAGAGGGAACGGAACTCACGTTCGAGCCGCCGCAGGGCGATGAGCTCCCGGCGAAGGGATTTGCCAAGGGTGAAGAGGGATTCATCCCCCCGGCCGAGAACGGCGATGCGATCACCGTCGATATTCCGGCGACCAGCGAGCGGCTGCAGTTGCTTCAGCCATTTTCGCGCTGGGATGGAAAAGATTTCGAGAAGCTGCCCTTGTTGATTAAAACAAAGGGAAAGACGACAACCGATCACATTTCGCCGGCCGGGCCCTGGCTGAAGTATCGCGGCCATCTGGACAAGATCAGCGACAATATGTTTTTGGGCGCCAATAGCGCCTTCTCACCCGAGCTTGGAAAAGGCACCGACGTGCTGACCGGTGACACGGGCCTGACGATCGCGCAAATCGCCCGTCGCTATAAAGCCAAAGGGACCGGCTCGGTCGTGGTCGGCGATGAAAACTACGGCGAAGGCAGCAGCCGCGAGCACGCCG
>JBOHOS010000583.1:0-4646 GCA_050731295.1 Nitrospiraceae bacterium
CGCTCCTCGGCGGCGGCTCAATGCGGACGTTAGATGGCTTAAAGAATCCCATATCTAGGAGAAAATCTGGTGAGTCAGCAAGAACAAAGCACAAACCAGGCCGATGTGGAAGCTATTAACAACGTGCGCGAGGCGCATATCGCCGCACTCAACAATGGCGACGTGGACGTTTGGGGTGCGGCTTTCACCGACGACGCTCACCTTCCCGTACCTTCCCGTGTCAATGCGATATATGGATCAAATATGACGGAGCGGCCGGGTGGCCTCCAGCTGGGCGCATGTTTTCACCCGCCCGCCCCGAGCTGGCCGAGACCAGCTCTTTGCCCGGGGGACGCGCCCTTCCCGAAGCGAGCATATTCTGATAAAGACATTGGTGACCCAATGTTCGTCCTCCAGGTTAGGAGCATCCGGCTGCGCGCGTCCAGCGAGCACATTCGTATCGTCCGCGTTGCGCGAGCAGCCATCCTTATTTACCCCCATCATACTTTCCCATTGTCAATGCGATATATGAATCAAATGAACGGAGCGGCCGGGTGGCCTCCAACTGGGCGCGTCCAGCGAGCACTCTTCCGAGAGTGGGCGTTGCGCGAGCAACTGGAGGCTGCCCGGTTGCTCCGTCTCCGCATCTTTTCTTCGATCGCTTGACACCCTCCCCCCCTTCTCTTTACGCTGTCCTTCGATGGCCGCCACCACCGGCAAAAAAATCCTGATCGTTGAGGATGAAAAAGACATCCTCGACCTGGTCAAGCTCTATCTCGAGAAGGAAGGGTACCGGATCAGCACCGCCGTCACCGGCCTCGACGGCCTCAAGCTGGTCAAGGCCGAGCACCCCGACCTGGTGGTGTTGGATCTCATGTTGGCCGAAATGGACGGCCTCGAGGTCTGCAAGCGCATCCGGGCGACGCCTGAGATTGCGATGACACCCATCGTCATGCTCACGGCCAAGGCCGAGGAATCGGATACCATTGTCGGCCTCGAGCTCGGCGCGGACGATTATGTGACGAAGCCGTTCAGCCCGAAGGCGCTGGTTGCGCGAGTGAAAGCCCTCTTCCGGCGGTTGGAACGGACGCAAGAAGGTCCGGCGCGCCTCGTCTACGGGTCCATTGCCATGGACCTTGCTCGCCACGAGGTCACGGCGGGCGGCCATGAAGTTCCGCTGACTGCCAAAGAATTCGGTCTGCTCGAGCATCTCTTGCGACATCCGGGGCGGGTCCTCACCCGAGACACGCTGCTCAACTCCGTCTGGGGCTATGATTACTATGGCACAACCCGAACCGTCGACGTGCACATTCGCCGGTTGAAGCAGAAACTTCCCCCACTCAACGATGCGATCGTTTCCATCAAGTCGCTTGGATATAAGCTGAAAGAGCCCGAATAGCGGAAGCCCGCTCATCGTGCTGAACCATGACCGTCAGAGATCAGTGCCGGTGCGCGATGATGAGTGACGATTCACGTTGAACGAATCACGACCGACGTGCCGATCCGCTGGAAAATCACGCTGAGTTCCCTGCTGGCGGTCTCGTTAGCGCTGGCGGTGGCCAGTTGGGTCGCGCTTCGGTCGATCGAACACCTCGAACTCGCCAGCTTGACGGAAACCCTCACCGCGCGCACGGCGCTCGCCGCCTTGTCCTTACAACCCATGCTTCCGCAGACCGGCTTGGTCGCCGGCGCGCGCGCTGCGCAGGTCCGCGCCATGACGCGCGCGATGAGCCGCCACGCACGGGCCAGAATCACCGTCATTGCCCCGGATGGGACCGTCTTGAGCGACAGCGAGGCCACGGACGAGGCGGTCTCTCGCTTCGACAATCATCGAAACCGCCCCGAGGTGGCCCAGGCCCTTTCGGACGGGCGCGGAACGGATATCAGGCTCAGTCAGACCACCGGCAAACGAATGTTCTATTTAGCGCTCTCGATCACGGTGTCGGGGATACCCGATGCCTCCCGTTCTCCCTCCGGGCCGGTCATCGCCGTTGTCCGATTGGCGATACCGATGACGTCCGTCGAAACCAAGATTCACGATCTGCAAGGGATTCTGGCTCTCGCGTTCGGGGTTGCGCTGGGCGTCGCGGCCACGTTGAGCGTGCTGCTGGCTCGCGGACTGACCCGCCCGCTGTCCGATATGGCCGCCGTCGCGCGGCACCTCGCCGGCGGCGCGCTTGATCAACGCATCGCCACGCGATCGCGCGACGAGATCGGCGTCCTGGGAACGACGCTCAATCAGATGGCGGAACGACTCGAATTCACCATTCGCGAGGTCTTGGAAGATCGTGCGCAGTTGCTCGCGGTGTTGACCTCCATGGTCGAAGGCGTGATGGTGCTGGATTGTCGAGGCAAAATTCTGCAGGTCAATCCCGCCCTCGAGCGCATGCTGCTCATTCGTGCGAGCGAGGTGCGTGGGCGATTCCATTGGGAAGTGGTCCGCCACACGGAGTTCAACGACCTGACGAAATACGTCCTCGAGACCAGGCAGAACCATGGCGGCGAGATCACCATCCAGCCGAGCGGGCGTATCCTTCGCGTCGAAGCGTCGATTGCCGGCTCTCAGCGCGAGAATGAAGCCTGCGCCGTGCTCGTGCTGCATGATGTGACCACGCTTCGCCGCTTGGAAAAGGTTCGCAAGGATTTTGTCGCCAACGTGTCACACGAACTCCGCACGCCCCTCACGTCCATCAAGGGGTATGTGGAAGCATTGGCGGATGGAGCGAAAAATGATCCCGTGGAAGCAGGGCGCTTTTTGGAGATTATTCTCAAACAAAGCGATCGGCTCAATTTGATTCTTGAGGATCTCTTGCAACTGTCGCAAATCGAATCCGGTCAGGTCCTGTTTAAGCGAGAGCCCGTCAATTTAACCGTGTTGGTGGAACGCACCCTGGCAATGATCAAACCCCTGGCCGAAAAAAAGGGGCATGGCGTGACCGTTGCGATTCCCCACGATCTGCCGCCTGCCCTCGGCGATGAGGAACGACTGGTGCAGGTGCTGACGAATCTGCTCGACAACGCGGTGAAATACACGCCTCCGCACGGATCGATTCATATCACCGGCCGTCGTGTGGAGGCGGCCCCGATCGACGCTCACGATCAGGTGGAATTGATTGTCTCCGATAATGGAATTGGAATTCCTGAGGCCGACCGCCCTCGAGTCTTCGAGCGGTTTTACCGCGTGGATAAGGCCCGTTCTCGGGAGCTCGGGGGAACCGGCTTAGGGTTGGCGATCGTCAGGCATATCATCGAAGGACATGGCGGGCATATTTGGGTAGAAGGCAATCATCCCACCGGGAGCCGTTTCATCATCAGAATTCCGGCTGCGTGACGAGCGTCGTTCCACCGGCCTTAGAATCTGGAGATCCCGGTGTACAGCAAGGCTCCCAACATGGCGGCGCCGGGAAGCGTGAAGATCCAGGCATAGAGGATTCTCGCCGTCACTCCCCACCGAACTGCCGACAGGCGCTTGACCACGCCGACCCCCATGACCGAAGACGTGATGGTGTGCGTCGTGCTGACGGGCAGCCCGATGTGCGCCGTCGCCAAGAGTACCGCGGCCGCGCTGGTCTCCGCCGCAAACCCGTGGACAGGGTCCATCTTCAAAATTCTCATGCCGAGTGTGCGGACAATTTTCCATCCGCCCACCATGGTTCCGAGACCCATCGCCAGCGCGCAGGCGACGATGACCCATGTCGGCACTTCGGCCGTCCTGATCTGGCCGGCCGACACAAGCGCCAGCGTGATGATCCCCATGGCCTTTTGCGCGTCGTTGGCTCCGTGACTGAACGCCATAAACGCCGCCGACACGAGCTGTAACCGACTGAACAGCCAGGTGGCAAAACTTCGGGCCGTTCGAAAGAACAGGTGGCTGATCAGCACCATGAGCAGCAGGCCTATGAGAAACCCGAGCAGCGGCGACAGAATCATGGCTTCGAGCACGGCTCGCAGGCCGCCGAACTTCACGACCGCCCACCCACCGTGAGCCAGCCCGGCGCCCACCAGACCCCCGATCAGGGCGTGCGACGAACTGGTCGGCAAGCCCAGCAGCAGAGTAAACAGATTCCACAGGATCGCGCCCCCCAGCGCAGACGCCACCATGACTTGGGTGACCGCCGTCGGATCGACAATGCCACCGCCCACCATCTTCGCCACGGCGGTCGACATAAACGCGCCGGCCACATTCAACACGCCGGCCATGAGGACGGCGGCCAGTGGGCTTAACACGCGCGTCGAAACGACGGTGGCGATCGCATTGGCGCTGTCGTGCCATCCGTTGGAAAAATCGAACAGCAGCGCCAGCGCCACGACTAAGATCAGCATGCCACCGACATCGGGCGTCATGCGGGCAGGCGATAAGTGGTATTGCTCATTGAATCTCCAGCTAAATCTTGAGTCTTTCTGGCAAGGCTGCTCAAAAAAGCCATCCAACGCGGCCGCAGGCTCGAAAAACCCGCAGGCGCAATTTATTTCACCCGCCCGCCCCAAGCGCGCCGAGACGCGCTCTCTCCCGTGGGGTACGTTGAGGATTTTTTTGAGCCGAGAACAAAGTTGGGACCATTTTTCAGCATCCTGACTAGAATTTTACGGAGGGTGGTTGGCTGACCGCCTTCTCATCCGCCACCGTGAAATTCGGCTTCACATCCACATGCAACAGATATTTGGCC
>JBOHOS010000584.1:0-4187 GCA_050731295.1 Nitrospiraceae bacterium
GGGCCAGACCGATGCCCGCCAGCATCACGAGGCCGCCGAGAATCTCGTGCGGCATCATTCCCATAGCGCCGGTCTCACCCGCATGGCCTGCCCACGCCTTTTCGATCAAGACGATCATCGGCCGGTAGTCCGAATTTTCGCAGATTCCGATCATACACCATCCTTGTGCGGGCGTCTGCCAACTATAAAGATGAAAGGCCGGCGGTCAAGGAGCGTTCGCAACGGATCGACTTGACCGTGAGGAACGGTCGGGCTATTGTCACGAACCGGAGTCGATTGTGGCACTCACAGATGTCTGTCGTCCTTTTGCCGTCATCACCGGCGCCTCCCGCGGTATAGGGGCGGAGTACGCTCGGGCGCTGGCCGGACGCGGCTATGATTTACTGCTGGTCGCTCGCGACAAGGATCGCTTGGACACCCTCGCGCGGGAATTGGCGGAACGCTATCATGTCGGGGTCGAACATGAGGTCTTGGACCTGGCGGAGCCGGATGCCGCGCATCGCATATTTGTGGCGGCGCGCCAGCGCCGGGACGTCGTCGATCTGCTGGTCAACAATGCGGGCTTCGGTTTCTTCGGCCCCTTCGTTGAGATGCCGATGCCCCGCGTTCAGGATATGCTTCGGCTGCATGTGAGCACGACGGTGGAAACGCTTCGGCTGTTTCTTCCGGGTATGATCGAACGACGGTCCGGAGCCGCGATCAATGTCGCCTCGGTGGCCGGCTTCTTTTCGGTTCCCTATTTTGCGGAATATTCTGCAACGAAGATGTTCCTGATCAGCTTTTCTGAAGCTCTGGCGGAAGAGGTGCGGCCGTTCGGAGTGCGGATTCAGGTGTGCTGTCCGGGGACGACCGAGACCGACTTCCATCGAACGGCCGGATTTCGCCCCAACAGTCCCCTGGGGAGTCAAACACCGGCCGAGGTGGTGGCTCGATCGTTGGCGAAGCTGTCACATGATTCTGCAGTTGTCATGACGGGATGGAGGGGCCGCGCGCTTGCCGCGCTGAGCCGGTGTCTTCCCAGGCGGATGCTTGTGAAGGCGGCGGCGAAGTGGATGAATCATTTTGGCGCTCAGCGGCGAGGGAAGCGCTGATCGACTTCGAGAGGGATGGAGAGGATGTCTTTTATGGTGTCGGCCATGTGGCAATTGTACCGGAATGCTTTTCGCGCCACCGTACATTCATTGACCCGCGGGTGGCTGACGATCATTGCGGTGATGATCTTCGCCGGTCTCATGATCGTGGCGACTCAGGTGGTTTCGCCGCTCGGTATGCTGGGAGGATTCATCCTTGGCGCCGTGAACGCGTTGCTGATCGGCGCGACGCTCGGGTTGATCCAACAGGCGGTGTCCGGAGCGCGGCGGATCACAATGCACGATATCTGGGAGAGTTTCGGCCAGTACTTTTGGGATGTGATCGGGGTGGGGTTCGTGCTGTGGATTCCCATGCTGTTGTTGGACCGCGGCATGGCGGCCAATCCCAATGGCCCGCTGATAGGCGCGGCGATTTTTCTCCTCCTGTTTATCCTGCTGAACCCCGCGCCGGAGGTGATTTATCAAGTCTGCCACGATTCTCCCCTCGACGTTTTGCGTGAAAGCTATGAGTTCGTCATTGAAAACTGGATCGAATGGTTTCTTCCGTTGGCGATCGTGATCGCCCCCCTGGGACTGTCGTTTTTTTTCGGCCTGTCGAGTCGTCTCGGCCGGGGGGCCGGCCTTGATTTCTTTCAAGTGTTGATTGTGCCCTTCATGCTGCTGACGGCCTGGCTTGGCTACCTTGGCGTACCCGTAGAGGCCGGATGGCTGTTGGTGCTCCTCACGCCGCCGGTGGCCGTCGCCATGCTGCTGTTCCGGGGGCACTTGTTCGCGGCCCTGCATGGAACCTCGCGACGCCAGCGGATGTACCGGCAACGGTTTTCCCAAGAACCGTAGCGCGGCAATTCGTCGGCGGCCGGCTCGATCGCGCGGCGCACCGCAACATCACGGGGCCAGCGTCCGCTCGGTCTGGCCGGCGGTACACATCATGCCCGAAGGAATCTCGAGTTGTCCCCCGGGTCGAAATCCCCACGCCGTCGCCAGAGCCTGGCAGGTGAGGTGGACCAACGCATCGGCCGGAAGCTGGGGACGAGGCGGGTAGCGAGCGTTCCCTTTCCATTCGATCTCGCTCGTGTTCGCGTTGAGGCCCAGGACCGTCACGTTCACCGCATGAACAGGCTCGAAGTTTCCAATCGCCCGGCTTGCCGCTTCGGCGGTGACGTCAAAGTCCGCGAACAGCACCAGGGCGGCGTGGACCGACTTCGCGTGACGAAGTATGATCGGCATATCATCGGATGTATAGGTTAATGCGTTCTGCAGCTCGGGGGTCATCAGCGGTCCAAGGCGATTCGGTGGAATGACCGTGAGCCCATGGGTCTGGAGCCACGTCGTCGCCATTCCGAGAACCGGCTGTTTCGCCCACACGAGGATGCGCGCGTCGCGAAGCGGGAGCGTGGAGTGATACCCGGAGGTGATCGGGTAATGCACCGGTTGGGGACGCGTGGTGGACGCGCAACCGGCGAACATGGTGACACTAAGGAAGGCGCATGCGAAAAATAGTCGCATCATCGCACCATGAGGAGGCAGCGGAAAACGGAGTCGTGGAATCGATGAGAGCGACCGTCCATGATAGTTATGACAGTGAACCCTGTGTTGAACTAGGCACGAACCTCACGGATTATTCCAGCTGTTTAAGCCGGCATCGATGAACCTCGTCATCTACAATGGCGCCCTCGTGCCCTGGATGCAGCATGGCGCCGCGGCTTCCTCGCTTCATTCGTTGACAGATGAGGATCAGCGAGCAGGTCCTCCCGGATCTGTTCAGCAGCGTCCGAGAATGCTCGATTGAGACGTGCGCCCGGGGGCTCTGTCGGTACAAAGTCCTCGTTAAATGCCTTGCGCGCAGTGTAACGCCGGGTCTCCAAACTGCGCGCGTTTAGGAGGATGATCGTCAGAACCCTCTGTGTCAACATGAGTGAGACAGTCACCCCCAGGAAGTTTAATGTAGAGGGCGAGCAAGGATTTGGGGATGAGTGCATCGAATGTTGTCACGGTTCCGGCAGAGATATCGAGGGAGGTCGAGGTGGTGGCGAAGGTGACGCGGCGGCGGTTTACGGCCGAGTACAAGCAACAGGTGTTGCGGGAAGCGGACGCCTGCACCAAGCCCGGCGAGATCGGGGCGCTGCTCCGGCGCGAGGGGTTGTATTTCTCGAACCTCAAGACCTGGCGGGAACAGCGGCGGAACGGGGAACTGGCCGGACTGGCCCAGCAGAGGCGGGGTCCCACCCCCAAGGACAAGAACCCGCTGATGGCGAAGGTGGCGGCCCTCGAGCGTGAGGTGACGCGGCAGAAGGCCCGTGCCGCGCGGGCCGAGGCCCTCGTGGATCTCCCCAAAAAAGTCTCGGAGATCCTGGGGGTGGCACTCAACCGCAACGGAGACAAGGATTGATGGCGATCGTGACGCAACAGAAGGACACCCTGGGCGTTGCCCCGGTCTGCGCGGCGTTGGCTGTGCCGCGGGCCACCTACTATCGTTGGCAACAGCCGCGGGAGGGGTGTCCCCCGCGTCCGTCCGCCGGTCCCTCGATCATTGCCGCCCGAGGAACGCCGGAGGGTCCTGTCCCTCCTCCACGCCGACCGGTTTGCCGATCTGCCGCCGGCGCAAGTGTACGCCACGCTGTTGGACGAGGGGACCTTCGTCTGCTCTGTCCCCACGATGTATCGTCTTCTCAGAGACAACAAGCAGGTCCGGGAACGGCGGCATCAGCGTTGTCACCCTCGATACGCGGCGCCGGAGTTGCTGGCGACGCGGCCGAACGAGCTGTGGAGCTGGGACATCACCAAGCTCCTGGGACCGGCGAAGTGGACGTACTTCTACCTGTACGTGATCCTGGACGTCTTCAGCCGCTACGCCGTCGGCTGGATGGTGGCGCCCCGCGAGCAGGCCGCGCTGGCCGAGCGGCTGATCGAGGTCACCTGCGCGCGGCAGGGGATCGTGCCCGGGCTGCTCACGGTCCACGCCGACCGCGGGTCGTCGATGACCTCGAAGCCCGTGGCGCTCTTGCTCGCCGACCTGGGGGTCACGAAGACGCACTCGAGGCCGCACGTCTCGAACGACAACCCGTACTCGGAGAGCCAGTTCAAGACGCTGAAGTA
>JBOHOS010000585.1:0-2055 GCA_050731295.1 Nitrospiraceae bacterium
CTCCAGGGCGGCTATGCTTCCCATCGTCCATCCGACGACGGAGGCCCGTTCATAGCGGCGGCGCAGATAGTCGCCGGCGAGAAAAATAGCCGGATCGCATCCTGCGACGACGATCTCTTCTTCTAACAATCGACGGTCCCGAAGCAATTCGACCCGCACGCGGTTGGCGGACCTTCTCTCGCGACCCGATGCCACCGGTCCATGCAGGAGTCCGTCGGCCGGAATGGTAAAGTTTAAGACCTCCCCGAGTTGCGAGACTGGTCGAACGACCAGACGGTCTCCGACTCGCGCGACTTTTACACGCGTCCGTTCAGACTTCTCAGGAAGCGTACCGACCCATTCCCCTTCAATCAGCTCTCCGCTCGAGACGAGATTGAACATGTCTTCGACTCGGCAATCGAGCGCTCTGGAGAGGCGCAACGCGACTCCCGTGGTCGGCAGATATTGGTTCGTCTCGATGGCGTAGACCGCCTGTCTGGTGATCCCGGCCATCCCCGCGAGCTGGCCCTGCGAAAGTCCTTTGGCCGTTCGCAGGCTCCTGAGACGATTGTCGATATTGCTTGCAGGCTCGGCGCGATTCTTTTCACCCATGCCCCTGGAGTAGCAGAGTGAAGGACAGATTGTCAAGTATAGTGACACCACCAGGCGACTGACGAATAATCGGACGCTCGTCTCGCTGGTCTTGTGACAAACCCTATGTTACGGTGTACGGTATGCCCCCTCACGAGATGAGGTAGTTTCGCCAATTGACGCGTGGCGAGAAATTTCTGCTCATCTTTTCAACACCCCCTGTAAGTGCCACGGATGGATCACATGGTCTCCGGTGTCAGTTCCGCGTGGCGCGCACTCATGGACCTAGTGGACAAAATCGCACCGGCTCATGCGCCGGTGCTGATCCAAGGTGAAGCCGGTTCCGGGAAAGAGGTTGTCGCTCGCATCGTGCATGCGCGCAGCCCTCGTCGCGACGGTCCGTTTCTCGCCGTTAATTGCGGGACTACCAAAGGCGATCTGCTCAAGAGTGAGCTGTTTGGAAGTAAGGACGCCTTCACCGGCGCCACTGCGACCAAGAGCGGACTAATCGCGGCAACAGAAGGAGGCACGCTGTTGCTGGACGAGATCAGTGAAATGAGTGGCTCTATGCAGGTACGCCTGCTACAGATTCTGGAGCGAGGTGAATATTGCCAGGTCGGTGGAACGCAGACCCTGTACCCCAATGTTCGCTTTGCCGTAACAAGCAACCGCGATCTGCAAGAACTCGTGCTGGCCGGCAGGTTTCAAGACGATTTGTTCTACCGCATGAACTCAATCACCCTTCGCGTTCCGCCCTTACGGGAACGACCCGAAGACGTTCCCCTGCTCGCAGAGCATTTTCTCCAAACACTTCAACCTGAGGGAGAGCCGCCGCGCCAATTCTCAATGGCGGCGGTGATGTGCCTCTCTTCCTATTACTGGCCAGGCAATGTCCGTGAACTGCGACATGCGGTCGAACGTCTAGTCCTCCGCTCAGCGCGCGGTACGAGGAACCCGATCGAGATCGATGAGCTCGCAACAGTCCTTCCAATCCCGCATTCACCCATCGGCCACAATATCCCTAAATTTTCGACGTAACTGTCCCGTTCTGTAGCCGAATTGGTGGCCATCACGGAAGGGCTGATGTTTCGAAGAACCTCCAGCCCTTTCGCCTCTAAGGCGGCGTCTTTTACACCTATGCAGCGCCGGGGAGTGACGCGGGGCAGACGACGTATACGGGGGATTTGGTCAACACGCGCGTGGCCTTCGAGTATATTCTCAACGACAAGACGGGGCTGGGTTATGGCCTCGAATTGGTCACCCTCCATGGGCTCACCTGGCGAGCCGACGGACATACAATCAACCGAGGTCAGCAGAGCGGATTCAGCATTATCGGGGTAGGCGTACTGAACAGGAAGAAGGGTTCTGGAGGAAAGGCGGTACGAATTAGGGGATCATCCGCCGACTTCTATAAAGAAAGGAATTGATTCGGCAGTCCACTGAACCAGCCGACCATCGCGGAAGGTAAGGGACCACTCATAATAC
>JBOHOS010000586.1:0-2386 GCA_050731295.1 Nitrospiraceae bacterium
CCCCGCTCGCGAATAGCTCGCTGTTTGCGTTCAACCAGCAGGCTATGAAGGTCTGACGTTGATGAGAACGGAATTGTCCGGCCATCAGGTGTGACTACCTCTAGGAATAGACTGAGGTTGAGCGGTAGCGTGAGAAGAGCGCGCTGTGCCAGCGTTATCTGATCGGTATTGACTTCTTTTGCCAGCAATAGAGGTTTGATTTCATGTTCCCAATCAAGCGGCGCAACCTCAATCCGTTGAACCTTCTCGTTTTGCTCCATGGTACGCAGCGTCGCATCGTTAGTCAGATCAAATGAGCGGCAAACCGCTACTATACGAACACACCCAGACGCTTGAGCCGTTCGAGCGAGATCGAAAACGATATCCCGCATTGGTCCGATGCGGCCAGACGCTTCACTCACAGCGTCGATCTGATCGATAATCAATACGGATACGTCACGTCCTCCCAGCGATGCCAGGGTCACTACGGGGTCAGCGGGACGATTGAATAGCGCTTGGCCAAGGTTTCTTGTCGATTGAATAGTGAGATGTCTGTCTACGCGAAAGGCAAGATGAGAAATTCCGCGTTCCATGAGTTCCTCAATCACTTCCCGGACGACACCGGACTTACCCACGCCAGCACTACCTGTTAGTAGTACGACATTTGGTCCATTTTCCTCGACCAATAGACCGAGCACTTCCTTTGCCTGGCGACGTGAGATCCTTTCACCGCCCACGCCAAAAGGTGAGTAACTTTCCAAGTACCGTTGAGTTGCCTGGTTAAGGCATTCCCGGAGCGTCAGATCGAATGGCGCATGTGGTGTGAGGCGCTTGCTTTCGATCAGTTCCTTGCGAAGATCCTCCGCCCGAAGGTCTCGATTGAAGTTCGATTCCAAATAATCGCGCAGAAGTGGGAAAATAGTATCTGTCGGCTCAGTAAACGCGAGGCCTGCTAATAGCCCTATGCAAGCATCTAAAGTTCTGTCTCCCACCACTTCAAAACGACAGCGCTTTAGGTATTCCCAAGCCTGCTCGGTCTTGGTCTTCCATACGTCATTAAGAGCGTGCAGCTCTCCCGTTTCCCTGTCTGACAAAGTACTTTCAAACGCCCGAGCGGTTCTCGCAATGTTGGCTTTTTCAGAAAGATCATGGAGCCCTTGCGCAGGAGTCTCAGAAACGAATACGAACCGCTGGTTGTCACCGGCTGCAACCTTCTTGAGTGCGTTGGTTAATACAGCCTTTCTTTCGAGTCCGCGAACGGTCCAATTACCCTTCGTCTCTTGTTTTTTTGTCTGATGCCACTCGTTTTGGCCGCACCGAATCAGGCTGAATTCAACGCCATGGTCGACTGGATCGATGCTCTCAAACCTTAAAGACTCCGCTTGGCCGAGGAAGACTTCCAGGAGCTTCTGAACAGTCCACTTCGCCTCAAAGCGATTGCCAAGTTTGTTCGCGATACCGCCAGGAAACATCTCGAAGAGCCTCAAGTACTGGGCAATTGTGGTGCGACTCAGAGCACTGGTCAATGTGCTTACACTGGTTAGGGTCTGCCATCGGAATTTGGTTGGACTAAACCGCTGGACGGAATGGTACCGCCGGCTATGGGGATTGTAAAGAAAAAAGCCAACAGGGATTGGCACGAGAGAAGAAAAACCGTCGGGGATTTTTTGTTTCTAGCTCTTGTTCCAAGCTCCCTCCAGTTTTGGCTTTACAGGCGCGCTCCAGGCGGGTTAAATTATTGCGAGCCAGCCCGGCTTCCCCTGCACACAGCGGATGGAAGGGAGACCCCTCGAATGGCGAAGGCGACGAAGTCGAAGAAAAAGCCCATCGAGCAATACGATCACAAGGGAAAGAAGCGGGTTAATAATCCGCCGGTCGGGTTGGTTACGCCCGAGACGGACAAGGAAACCGGAAAAAAGATGTACGCTTACGATCCGCATCTCGATCCGCAGTTGATCTGGGCAGGAAAGGCCGAGCGGACTTCATTTGAAGTTCCCACCGTCTCGCTTCACGTCCACGAGCGCATTGATCCGCGCACGATCATAGAAGCGGTTCGCAAGCGCAACGGGCGAGCCGATCAGCAGATGTCCCTGTTTCAGTCCCCGGGAGAAAACCCACCGCTTCGCGAAGCCATCGAATTCTACAAACATCCGCACAACTGGTCGAACCGCCTGATCGCCGGCGATTCTCTACTGGTGATGAATTCCCTCCTGGAAAAGGAGGGCATGGCCGGGCAAGTTCAAATGATCTACATCGACCCGCCCTACGGCATCAAATATGGCTCCAATTTCCAGCCTTTCGTCAATAGGCGCGATGTCCAAGACGGTAAGGACGAGGACCTGACCCAAGAACCGGAAATGATCAAGGCGTTTCGGGATACTTGGGAACTCGGCATTCATTCCTATCT
>JBOHOS010000587.1:0-8282 GCA_050731295.1 Nitrospiraceae bacterium
GAACAGATGTTGAGAATCACCCCGATCGCGAACAACGGAATACGGGTTACGCTCAAGCTGGAAGGCAAACTCCTGACCGACTGGGCGCCTCTATTGGAACAGGAGTGCGAAGCGCTCTTAGCCCAACGTAAAAGGGTCCGGCTGGATTGCTCGGCGGTGACGTACCTGGACGAGTGTGGCGTGGAGACGGTTCGGAAACTTCGCGCGCAGGGCATTACACTTCTCCACAGTTCGGTATTTATCGATGAGCTGCTCGACCGAGGAGGACAGTCATGACACAGGCAGAGGCCTTCCTGACAGATCAGATGGACATGCGCGGGCATGGAGGCGGGGGACTGACCGCCACATCGGAGAGCTCTGGCGCCACGAGAGAAGACATGGAGTTGGTCGCGCTCCTTCGGAAGGGCGATGAAGCCGCCTTCACCTCGCTGGTAGACCGCTACCATGTGTCGCTGATCCGGCTGGCCATGGCGCATGTGCCGGACCGGTCTGTTGCCGAAGAAGTTGTGCAGGAGAGTTGGCTCGGGGTCTTGGAAGGGTTGGACCGATTTGAGGGTCGATCCTCGCTGAAGACCTGGATCTTCCGGATCGTGACCAATAAAGCGAAGACGAGGGGGGTGCGGGAAAGCCGCCATGCCTCCTTTTCCGAGTTCGGGAACTACGAGGATGAATCGGACGAGGTCGCGGTCGATCCCTCCCGTTTTCGGACCTCCGGTCATTGGGTGGATTATTGGGCGGCCTATCCACAGCCATGGGACGAGAATACCCCCGAGCGTCTTGCGCTTTCCAAAGAAGGGGCGGCGTATTTGGAGCAGGCCATCGGCGCGCTTCCCTCTAATCTTAGACAGGTCCTCATTCTTCGGGATGTGGAGGGGCTGAGTTCAAAGGACGTGTGTGATATGCTGGTGGTCAGCGAAGCCAATCAGCGTGTCTTGCTTCACCGGGCGCGATCGCGGGTCCGCCGGGCACTGGAACAGTACATGGGAGGCAGCAGACAGGCATGACCCGAGAGGAAATCAAAATCTATGTGATGGACTATCTCGCCGGCCGGATGACGTGCAAGGAGTTCGTCGAGATCGTCACCGACTATCTCGACGGCAGCCTGTCGTTTGGAAAGCGGATCCGCTTTCAGTTGCATTTGGGCATGTGCCTCGGCTGCCGGATCTATCTTCGACAGATGAAGCAGACCATCGAGACCCTCGGCCAATTGCCTCAAGAACCTGTCCCGCCCGCTGTTCGCGAGGAATTACTCCGGCGGTTCCGAACCCGAAAGGCAAAATGAACCTGAAATACCCACGCAGCGTCTCTCTTACCGGCCTATCTTGATTTCCGTGTACAGCACCAAATCGGTGTCCCTGCTCTCCGCTCTGAGCACGTCGACTTGAATCGCGGCGTCTTTCTCGCCGATTCTCAGTGGAAACACGTTTTGACCGCCCATGGAGCGTAACGGTGTCTGTTGGTAATGCGAGCTGAGCGCCTGGGTTAATGAAGCCGCCAAGGCATCCAATCCGACCTTCTTGCCTCGACAGAGTAGTTCGGCAGATCGGCAGGGGACATTCCGGGGATTGATTGAAATTTTGGCGAGCTGCAAGTCCGGCCCCTCCCATTCCGCTTCCACATCGAAGGCATCCGGATACTCTCGTATGCCCAGCACTGATCTAGTGATGTAGCCATCGGGGCTTCCGGTCACGGTTGGGTTCTTGACGATCAGCTGAGGGGCGACGTCCGCCAGTTGGATTTCATAGGGCTGATCGTCCAAGTATTCGGTCAGGATTGTATTGGCGACCGCGTGAGGAATGATCACAATCGCATTGGTTCCGGGAGGAATGTCTTGCTCGTGCACACGCGTCTCGGTGACCGGCTTGACTCGACCGGGCGGCGTCTCGGCGACCAGCGCGTCGACCGACACAGCTTGATCGCCGAAGTGAACCGCCGCGTGCAGCGGCAGGGTGGTCTTTTCAATCTGGATCCGGATGCCGGATGTGCCGTAGACCTTTACCGGCCCTTTGCTCAACTGAATACGAGGCGCCGGATGCCCCGATTTTCCGAACGAATGGAGGGCAACCGGCATCAAATCCAATTGCCAGGGATGCCATCGGAACTCCATCTCGGCGATAGCGACCCATTCCGGCGCCTCCGGGGCGCCAAGTATTCTGGCGGCAATCGCGGAAGGAGTGAGCCGGCAGTCCTCCTCTTGTAGAAGAGGCACGGGGTTCTGCACCGGCGATGACCCCGGATAGAGCACACCGAGGGAATTCGCCGTTCCTTTCCCGATGGGAGTTCCGCAGTATCGATTGTCCACGAGCGTGACCGGCTTATCGCCGTCCACGGAGGTGCGAGCTGCAAATTGAACCGGCAGCATCAGGTAAACGATGTCATTCGCGAACGTGTTCGAGACCCAGACTTTCAGTGTCGGTATTTCTGCGGCTCCCGCGGTCTGGCAAAGACCAAGCAGGCTACATGCGAGAAGGGCACGAAGAGAATGCGTCATCGGTTCCCTCGACTACCGTCTGAAGGGCTGGTCGACTGGATCCATGATCAAATCCCCAGAGTTCAATATGAAGATCGTCATGAAGATCGTCGATGGTTGATACCGTGCTGTTCGGATTGACCTCTTCACCATCTCGGCTCAGCTTTAGAGTTCACTGAAGGCGAGTGCAAAAGCGATGTAGGTCAGTCCTACTGTCTCCGACAGCCTAAGACCTTGACACCATCTTACAGACGGCCTAGCCTTGCGGCCAGGTCTGAAAAATTATTCCAGGAACCAGGAGGATCCCATGTCTGTCGCACGCGTGACCGAGATCATCGCTGCATCCCCGAAAAGCTTTGAGGATGCCGTGCAAGTTGGTATCGCCCGCGCCAACAAGACCCTACAAAACGTGAAGAGCGCTTGGATTGAGGATCAAAAGGTTGACATCGAGAATGGAAAGATCACGGAATACCGCGTTGCGCTGAAGGTCACGTTTATTCTCAAGGAATAGTTCGAGCAATCTACGACGAGCCGCAGACTTACTACGCAGGCCCTTTAAATGCGGTCACAGGTCTTGCCAAAGAAAGCTAGCTGGGGCCATTTCTCTTCACCGCACTCGGACCTAACTGGCTCCAAACAGGTGCTTTCGGATCTCGGGATTGCTTCCGCGCCAGATCACGTTGTCAATGAAGTAATGGTGGATGTTGATGAACACGGTGACGGCGAACAGAGCGAGGGTGGGGCCGAACAGGCTCGGCTCGATCATCTGGTAGGAGTCGAGACAGGTTGGAAGAACCCACATGAAGGTGGCTCCGGTGACGAGCGCAAGGGCGAGATACCCGTAAAATCGCATGAAAAATCCTTTGCGCTGTCCGGGCGTGGTCAGGGATCCCCCCAGCGACGAAATGACCTTGTTGCGGCGGAACGCGACGACAAACAGGAGGTACTGTAACGAGTGGAAGAAGGGGATCAAATGAAAGTACATCGGATGATACAGGGCCGGGATCAGCCACACGTAGATCGAGAGAAAACAGAATAGAGCCGGCAACGTGGGCGCGGCCCCTTCCCGAATGTACTTCATGACGTGAGCGGCGATCACGGCAAGCGCGGTCGAGCCGACGGCTAAGTAGGCTGCGGTTTGGCACCACGCAGGAAGGCCTACGGACTGAAACGGGATGCCCGCCAGGGCGGATGTCTGATAGCCGACATTCTGAGAAACCCAGGAAATCGCCCACAGCGAAAAGAGGTTGGACTTCATGACCGCACGCTCACGCGCGTTGTAGTAGAACTTGGCCAGCGCGTTGGTCACGACGATGCCGCCAAACGTCTGCTTCACGTAGTGCCAGCCGACAAAAAAGAACATGGCGTTGGCAATGTACCCCAGAGTCCGAGCGTCGCCGCTTTCGATGCCCATCACGATCGCTCCGCCCAGGATGACCGGAACGATGACGGCCGCCCAAAGAAAACGGAAGCTTTTAAAGATGTGCTTGCCAAAGTCCGCGTACAGCAGGTGATAAGAAACCAAGAAGTGGGGAAAATTCACGAGGAACGAAAGATAAAACACCGTCCATCCCAGCGTGGGCGACGGCTGATTGTGGTCAATCAGCAGGCCGGCGAACACGAACATGGCCAGCGATAACCCGCCGATCATCAGGCGATCCGTGTTTGGCGAGATGAGGGACCGTGGCGCAGGACCGGATGCTGTGGCTTCCTTCGGGTGAGGGCCTACCACGTCCAGGCGACGTGCAGCAGTCGAGATGCCGGCTTCAGGTATGAGCGTCACGCTCTCAGCAGCGATTTCGTAGGGAACCATGAGGGCAACCCTGATTGGATAAAAGATGTTGCAGCGATCAAAGAGGCCGACAGAGACAGTGCCTAAAAGATAGCAGAAGTCGGCTACCTGTAAACCGTGCCGGCCCCTTCCTTGACAAGCTCTTCCGCTTTCGGTATCACCTTCAACTTTTCAGAACGTTTTGCATCCCACGTGACATCACCTCTACAACCTTGGGCTAGCCCTCTTCGTCTGTGGCAGGAACGCGCCTTCACCGGCGTCATGGCACATGCGGGGCAGGATTTTCTTGCCATGGCGACACCGGGCGCGGGTAAGACCCGCTTTGCCCTCCGCGTCGCGCATGACCATCTGCTCCGGAACCTGGTTTCACGCATCGTGGTGGTCTGCCCCACGAACCACCTGCGACAACAGTGGGCCAAAGCCGCGCACCAGATCGGCCTCCATCTCGATCCGCATCTGACGAACGAGCACGGACAGGAGAGTCGGGATTACCATGGATGCGTGGTCACGTATCATCAGGTGTGCTTAGAACCGAAGCTGTTCCGGTCGGGATGCCGGATGAGACGCACCCTGGTCATTTTCGATGAACTCCATCACGCGGGCGATGGGAAGGATTGGGGCGAGGGACTGCGGGCCGCTTTTCAGGATGCGGTCAAACGATTGGCTATATCCGGCACGCCGTTCCGAAGTGATAACGCGCCCATTCCCTTCGTCTCCTATCTCAACAATCAAAGCGTGCCGGACTTCGCTTACGGCTATCGCGATGCCCTCGCGGATCGGGTGTGTCGTCCCATCGTCTTCCCGACCTATGAAGGCGAGCTCAGTTGGGTGTCGCGCGGGGCGGAAGTCACCGCCCGGTTTTGTGATGGGCTCAGTCGGCGACGGCAACTGGAGCGATTGAAAACAGCCCTACTCCAGAGCGAATGGCTGAATCCCGTCATCCAGGATGCCGACGCAGAGCTGCTAAAACTTCGGAACAACGGCGATTCGGACGCGGCGGGGCTGATTGTGGCGATGGACCAGGACCACGCGCGGCAGATTGCGGGTGAAGTTCACGCCATCACGCGCGCGCGTGTCCACATCGCCGTCTCGGATGACCCGTTGTCTTCCAAAACCATTGAACGGTTTACCGCCAGCCGCGACCGCTGGCTCGTTGCCGTCAATATGGTGTCGGAAGGTGTCGATATGCCGCGACTGCGGGTGGGCGTCTATGCCACGAACGTCCAAACCGAAATTTACTTCAGGCAGGTAGTGGGGCGATTCGTTCGAATGCGTCCGGGGCTGCCGGCATCCCAACGGGCATATCTCTACCTGCCGCATGATCCTCGCCTCATTGAATATGCCGAAGCCATCAAAGCCGAGCGGGATCACGTCCTTTTGGACGAAGCTTCTACAGAACCACGGACGCTGTTCGATCAGCGCCGGAGTTCTCATGGAGAAGGGTTTATGCCGCTCTCGGCGGTGGCGCTTCGACATGAACGAATCGGTGACGAGGAACAGTCGGCTGCTGAGCCGTCTCCGAATGGAGAGGGTCAGGCCGGCGCACGTTTTGAGCACAAAGAAGAGCTGCGCGAGCGGCACAAAAATCTCGTCGCGCAGATCGCGCGACAAACCGGTATTGAGCACAGACACATTAACGTAGAGCTTATTCGCCGGACGGGCAGCCGAGTGGAAAGCGCGACGTTAGACCAACTGAGACGGCGGATCAAACAATTAGAGCGGTGGGTGGAGCACGGGTACCCGGCGCGGAGGTGAAGAACGTGAACAACAGGGTTGTGACAAGCAGTACGCGAAAGGCTGCCGCGCTTTTTTGCGATCCGATCAGGCGGCGCGTGTTTTGTGGAGAGGCTTTGGACCTCGACGGATTAATCGGCGGGTGCATCGGTGGTCGACCCATCCTGCCAGGATGCCGAATATCACGCCGAGTCCCACGATAGCGAGTTCTTCCACGATTCTCCTCGATCTTTTCGCCAACTATCGTGATTGTAGGGTGATGGTTCTAGGGGTTGAAAGCGGCTGAAGGGACTTCTTGTGTCGGTTCTCTTCCTACTCTGGCTGTCGGCCGCTCCCGGCATTTCTTTTGGAATTGTTCCCCGGCGGTCATTCAGTTAATCTCTCGGCATTCAAGGGGGATTTCGATGGCATCAACTGCACGCCAATTGGCCGACCAGCTCTACGCGATCATCCCGCATGCCTTGGAGCACGATATGTTAGCCGAATACGGCATTGAGGCCTCTTCCGAGCAGGCGCAACACATCATGCGGGAACTGCTCTCAATGAACCTGTACTGGATCCACTCGGCGCTGAACGCTCATCTCCTCGCGCGAGGCGCCGGACGCGTCTTCGGTGAGCTACAGCGCCGCATCGAGGAGGTATGGGGGACGGAGCTTGGATTGGCGGGTCACGATCTGCCGTCGTACTGGATCGAAATGCAGGAACGGCGAAGCGCCTACGACGAAATCGCACGCAACGGAGGAACACCGCCATCTCTCTATCTCGAGGCGGCCGCGTTTCTCGAATCAGCGCAGGTGATACAAGCGGACGACCGGCACAAGCTGCTGGCCTTGTTTATTGATGTCGTTCCCAACGAAGCCATCGGCGACCTCGCGGCCGAAATGGAATTGGACGATGGCTAGACCGCATTATTCATGACGGTTCGTCGCGAAAGCGTGGAGCCGCGTGGCGAGACCGGCGCGCGGAGCGGCGAGGGACCGAAGCGTACTTGAACAGTACGTTGAGGGACTGAGCGGTGAGCCCGCTGGCCGATAGGCCTGTCGCAGCAGCGGGTCTGCGCTTGCAGCAGAAGCGGTCATGAATAATGCGGGCCAATCATAGATAGCGGTGACCGACAACCTTGCCCGCCGCATCGAATTCATACAGAAGCGGCGCGCCGGTCGGGATGTTCAGCTCGAGAACCTGTTCACGCGTGAGCTGGTCCAAATGCATGACGAGGGCCCGTAAACTGTTGCCGTGGGCGGCGATCAAAACCGTTTCTCCAGCCAGCATGCGGGGCTTGATGCGCTGGTCATAGTACGGCAGGACGCGATCCGCGGTATCCTTGAGGCTTTCTCCTCCAGGCGGCCGGATGTCATAGCCGCGCCGCCATAACTTCACTTGCTGCTCCCCGTATTTTTCGGCGGTCTCGGTCTTGTTGAGTCCTTGCAACTCTCCATACATGCGCTCATTCAACGCTTGATCCTTTTCAACGGGGATGGTCGTCTGCCCGATCACCTCTAGAACGATCCTCAGCGTTTCGATGGCGCGGATCAACACCGAGGCAAAGGCGCGGTCAAATCGGCACCCTGTCAGTTTTCCTCCCGCGGCGCGCGCCTCCTGTTCCCCTTTGGGGGAAAGAGGGACGTCGACCCATCCCGTAAAGCGATTTTCCAGATTCCATTGCGACTCACCATGGCGAAGCAACACGAGACGACTCATTGATAGACCCTCCATAGCCGTATTAAAGAGACGTAACTAGGTGCGCAATTAGGACAGCATTCAAACCAGTTCGATGATCTCATTTACTAATGTGCGCGAGTCACTTTTCTGCGATGGTTTCCGCATGCCGAACAGAATCCAGAAGAGACAAGGCCGCTTATCTTTCTTTATGGTCTTGTTGCATTCGAAGCTCGAAAATTAGTGATATTTCCTCCCGCTGTTATTTGTTGCCTCATTTATAGGGGTCATCGGCCAAATTCTATACCAGATATTCTTCAAAGTGTTCACACTCTTTTTCCAGTGAGAGGGGCAAGGTCTTATCTCCACTGCGCGCGTCCAACGAGCACTTCTGATGTGCGCGCGGGCGCGAGCACAGAGGTAAGCCTTGCCTCTCTCACGCCCCGCTTTCTTGCAATCATCCGGAGCCGGCGATACGATGCCCTCCCGGGCCGACATCGAGGTCTCGCATCATGCAGGAACTTCAGCAACCATCCTGGCAAGACATTGAACAATGGTGGGTCGGCATGGCATGTCGTCTCGGCGTCGAGGAGCGGGCCGAGCTTTTCTTTAAGGATGCGTTGGGAC
>JBOHOS010000588.1:0-3312 GCA_050731295.1 Nitrospiraceae bacterium
CTGAAATAGCGCTAACCCCACAGACAAGACACGGTGGGATCAATGTCAGCCGCAACCTGCGGCTCGACGCGAACAGCAAATTCAGCCGTCCTGTCCCCATACCGGTCTGGGCCCACGAATGGCCCGATCCCGATTCCGCTTTCCGATCGCGATCCATCCGATTGCGCTGATTTTTTGCTCTTGACGGAACGCCCGCCGCTTTCATACACTCACTCTTTCTTACTTTAGATTGAGCCCTTACAGCCGTCTCCGCCGATAGAGCTAGGGCTTTTGTTCGCTATTTTTTGGGTCGTTTGGGGTATTGAGTCGGCTGTAGAAATCCGCTAGGTTACGGCCTCTTCCGGCCACGAAACTCACCGCAAGGAGCTGGTCACCATGGCAAAGGTTCTCGAAGGCCCCGGGATGGGGCTGATGAAGAAATGGGGGATTCCTGTCCCGAACTATGTCGTCGTCTCATCCGTTGACGAACTCGCCAAGCTGGGAGAGGCCAACGATTGGCTGAAAAACGCCAAGCTGGTCGTGAAAGCCCACGAAGCTCTCGGCTCCCGTTTCAAATTAGGCCTGGTCAAGGTCGGCCTCGATCTCAAAGGCGCTCTCGCTGCAGCCAAAGAGATGCTGGGCCGTCAGATCGGCAGCATTACGGTCTCCCAAGTCATCGTCTCGGAAATGATCGCTCATCAAGAAGAGTACTATGCCGCCGTCAAATCGACTCGCGAGGGAGCGGAAGTCCTGGTCGCCAACTGCGGCGGGATCGAGGTGGAATCCAACTGGGAGCGGGTCAAGAAACTACCCGTGGAGATTGGGGCGAAGCCGTCCGCGGAAGCGCTGGAAAAGGTAGCAGCACAAGCGGGATTTTCCGGCGGCCTTGCGAAGAAAGTCGCTGACTTCGCCGGAAAAATGTTCGCCTGTTTCGATAATGAAGATGCTCAGTACCTGGAAGTCAATCCGGTCGTCGCCCGAGAGGGTGACGGTGAACTGGTTGCCCTTGATGCCGTGACCCTCCTCGACGCCGATGCCAAATTCCGCCACTCCGATTGGAATTTTCAGTTCGCCGCCGAGTTCGGGCGCGCCTATACCAAGAACGAACTGGACGTGATGGGCGTGGATTCCAAGATCAAGGGATCGGTCAAGTTCATTGAAATCCCCGGCGGCGACACCGCCATGCTGCCGGCCGGCGGCGGCGCGAGCGTGTACTATTCGGATGCGGTGGTGGCAAGAGGCGGCAAGCTGGCTAATTATGCCGAATATTCCGGCGATCCCCCCGACTGGGCGGTGGAGGTGCTGACCGATAAGGTCTGCTCCCTGCCCGGTATCAAGAACATTATCGTGGGCGGGGCCATCGCGAATTTCACGGACGTAAAAAAAACGTTCGGCGGCATCATCGCCGGCTTCCGGAAGGCCAAGGCCGAGGGCAAAATGAAGGGCGTGAAGGTCTGGGTGCGCCGAGGGGGTCCGCGTGAGAAAGAGGGCCTCGAGGCCATGCGTGAGCTTCAGAACGAAGACTTCGACATCCAGGTTTTCGACCGCCACACACCACTCACTGACATCGTCGATAAAGCGCTCGAGAAGAAATGACGAATTGGTGACCTAGTGATTTGGTGAAGTGATGAACTATCAATTACCAGATCACCAAATCAGCAAATCGTAATTTCTTGAAGCAAGGGGAGATCCAGATGAGTATCCTTGCCAACAAAGACACGCACGTAGTCATCCAAGGCGGAGCGGCCGGCTTGAACGCGGCGCGGCGGATGGCCGAGTTCTGCTATATGGTCAAGCGTCCGTTCAATGTCGACGCCTTCGTCTATCCCCCGGATTCAGGCAAGACGAACGAAGTGCCGTATGGAAGCGGTCTGGTCACGATTCCGGTCTATAAGAGCGTGGCGGAGGCGACAGCCAATCACCCGCAGGTCAATACGAGCCTGGTCTACATCGGGGCGGATCGCGCCTGTGCCGCCGGCATGGAAGCGTTGAATAATCCGAAGATTCAGCTCGTCTCCATGATCACGGAGGGTGTGCCTGAGAAAGATGCCAAACTGCTCGCTCGCCACGCCGTCAAGCTCGGCAAGACGTTCAATGGACCCTCGTCGATCGGCATCGTTTCGGCCGGTTCGTGCCGTCTCGGCGTGATCGGCGGCGCGTTCGATAACCTGGTCGCCTGCAAGCTGTACCGTGAGGGTTCGTTTGGGGTCATCACCAAGTCGGGCGGGCTGTCGAACGAAATCATCTGGATCTGCTCGCAGTTCGCCGACGGAATTACCACGGCGATCGGGATCGGCGGTGATGCGTATCCCGGAACCGACTATGTCTCCTATCTGGAAAAGTTCGAGCAGGACCCCCAGACCAAGGCCGTTGTGATCGTCGGCGAGATGGGCGGCGATCTGGAAGAGCGCGCGGCCGAATGGTATGGCGCGAAGAAGCGGAGGATCAAGCTTTTGGCCGTGGTATCCGGCTTCTGCCAGGAAAGCCTGCCGAAGGGCATGAAATTCGGCCACGCGGGCGCCAAAGAAGGTCTGAAGGGCGAGGGGTCGGCGCGGTCCAAGTCCGATGCGCTGAAGAAAGCCGGCGCGATCGTACCGGATACGTTCGGGGCCTTGGGACCGTCTATCAAGCAGACCCATGAGGATTTTGTGAAAAGCGGCGAAGTGCGGCCGATCCCGGATCTCAGCCCTGCCGAGATGCCGAAGCTGCCCAAGACCGTCGAAGAAAGCATGAAGTCCGGTGAAGTCGTGGTCGCGCCGCTGATCAAGACGACGATCAGCGATGACCGGGGCGATGAGCCGCTGTACGACGGCTATCCCGCGTCGGAGTTGATCAATAAGGGCTACGAGATCCCTCATGTGATGGGGCTCTTGTGGGACAAGCGGCTGATCTCCAAACAGGAAGCCGAGATCATCAAACGCATCATGATGTTGTCGGCGGATCACGGTCCCTGTGTCAGCGGCGCCCTGGGGACGATCATTGCCGCCTGTGCCGGTATCGGTATGTCGCAATCCGTCGCCGCCGGTCTCATCATGATCGGGCCACGCTTCGGGGGCGCCGTCACGGATGCCGGTCGCTATTTCAAACATGCCATCGACAACAAGATGTCGGTTGATGAGTTTCTTGGGCATATGAAGAAGAACGTCGGTCCCGTGCCGGGGATCGGCCATCGCGTGAAGAGCGTGAGAAATCCGGACAAGCGCGTCAAGGAGCTGGTAGGCTATGTGAAGAGCCTCGGTATTTCCACGCCGCATCTGGACTTTGCCCTTTCAGTCGAGAAAGTCACGTCGGCCAAGAAGGACAATCTGATTCTCAACGTGGATGGAACGATGG
>JBOHOS010000589.1:0-1645 GCA_050731295.1 Nitrospiraceae bacterium
GTGATGGCATCTGCCTCCTCCTTTCCATTCCCCTCCTCCTCAAACTCCTAATGTTTAAATCCCATGCGGTCACACGTTCGCGACACTGATGTTCAGTCTTTGTAAATTCTAACCGGGCAAGAGTTAACGGCATCGTTACGTCGTTTTCACGCCATTGCAACAGATCAGCGGTACTGTCTGAGTGGTTCCAGAGCTGTAGGAGCTTATTTCTATCTTAGACAAGGACGTGACATGAGCGCGACCCATGACGGGGTAACGGCAGAACCCAACAGTACCATGAGCCGGCTGGAAAGCCATCGGCAGAGAAGCCCGTTCTTCGTAGCGGTGACGGGCGGGCTGGGAGCCGGCAAGACGACATTCTCACGAAAACTGGCGCAGATCCTGTCTGTGCGCAACACAGTAACCCTGATCGACCTCGATTCACATGAGAGCAATCTCCGTGTTCCTTCGGCGGCCAAACCAGGCGTACGCGTCGATGCGAGGGAATTACTCGATCTCACCGAGCTTGTTGAAATTGAGTGTCGATTGAAGCATGGGCGGCCGACCACAAAACCGTCATACGATCGGCACACACATGCGCGAGATTCAGGCGGCTCCATGTGGCCGCCCGGGGACATCATCATGGTAGAAGGAGCGCTGGTATCCGCAGATGACCGCCTATGGGATCTGTTTGATCTCAGGCTGTTCATCGATACGCCGGCGGACATCCGACTGCGGAGACGACTGGAGCGGGAACTACGGGAAGCGGGGTGCTCGCTCGCGGACGCAATCGAGCATTACATAGCGGTTGTCGTACCGATGCATGAGCAGTTCATTGAACCGGCCAAAGCTTCATCCGATGTCGTCATTCCCGGTTGGGAGGACGCGGACGTCTCATTCAAGGATCTTGCATCACTGATCTGGCGGCGTCTCGACCATGACGCAGTCTCTCGCAGTTCTCCTGCATTGACGAGGTTGAGATCGACCGGCTCACCACGTTCGAACTATCAGGTCGGCATGCTTGAGATGGAGAACGGCTCGTATCACCCTACGATGGAGGAAATCCATGAATAGGTGCACACGCTGTGGCGGCTTTACCGTCTCAGACCCGACATGGGATGGGCGTGTTTTTACGAAGGGCTGGCGATGCATTATATGCGGCGAATTTGTGGACGAAGTGATTGAGCGAAACCGAACTTTGCCCCCGTTTCGACCTCGCCAACCAAGAACACCCGTGCCGAACCCGCTCCGGGTCGGCTCCCTAACGCTCAAATCCCAATGGCGGTCCTTTCGACGGGAACGGGGCATAAATTAACATAGGCGCAATGTTGGTTTTTCCTTCCCGTAACGTTGAAAGAGTTTCTTCCCGCTAAGGGAGAGCGTTTTTTCTTGTCTTATCTTCGCGGTCTCCTCCGCGGCTTCACGACGGAGTTACGCCATTATCTCACATACCGAATTCTGCCCTCCTCAGAGACTGTCAAGGGACTCGTGCTCATGGCCTCAAGCAACAGATCTCGCAGCGTGAGCTGACGCTCAACGCGGTCTTCGGCTTTTGCAAACATTGTGTATCCATCCCCCCCATCAGCGAGAAAGACATCGGTTGTGACTGAATACGGCCGGCTCGCGTCCAATGGTCGTTGGCCCACGATGACCTGCCGAACGCGCG
>JBOHOS010000590.1:0-2575 GCA_050731295.1 Nitrospiraceae bacterium
GATCGAATCCGAGTGTAACTACCGGCGCTGCCAATTTGCGCTCTTCAAGCCGCTAATCCTAACCACATCGTTTGGAACCCGCCACAGGCTTGACTCATAACTTGACTTATACTGGACTTACGTCTACGTTCCCAGCATGGCTTATCAGCCTCAGTTCACTGTCACCGCTCTACTGGTCACTACCCTTGAAGACATCGCCGCTTTTCGGGAGAAAATTCTGGCGGCGTCGGTGCAGGTCCCATGGATGCCCCGTCTTCAAAAAGACGCGCGCATCCGAAATACCCATAGCTCCACTGCCATCGAAGGGAATCCTCTGACCTTGGAGCAGGTGCGCCTCTTGGAGGAGGGGCAGTCTCTTCCATCCGAGCCTTCACGCGCGACGCAAGAAGTTCTCAACTACCTGGCAGTTCCCCGCTTCATCGAGAAGCATGTCCGGAAGAAGCCGATTACCCATACGGAAGTCTTGGGGCTTCATGCCATCCTCGCCAAAGGAGTCATGGATCAGGGACAAGCCGGTCGATACCGTGACATTCAGGTCTCTGTGGGCCGATATAGGCCACCGGCGCCTGACCTTGTCTCCGGATTGATGGCTGAACTTCTCGAATGGTGGAACAAGAGGTCAGCGAAGGGTCACCGGTCATCTCTTCCGCCGTTCTCCACTATCAATTCGAGGACATCCATCCCTTTGCAGATGGGAACGGTCGAACAGGACGCGCGCTGGCGCTGTGGGAACTATACCGGCGAGGCTTTGACACGCATCACATTTTTTCGGTTGACGAGATGTATTGGGAAAACCGTCCGCGGTATTACGAGGCCTTGGCAGCGGTGCGAAGCCGACAGGGGGATTTGACGGGATGGCTGGAATATACCGCCGAGGCGGTGCACCTTACCTTAGAAAAGGTATGGCTCCGGATTCAGCATCTCTCAGCGGGCGCCGGCCCCAAGAAAATCATTTTGCGTCCAAAACAAGAGCAACTGCTTCGCTTGCTACGCGACAGAACAAGTCTGACGCCCCAAGAAATCCGAACCAGCATCGGCATTTCCAAGCAAGGCGCAATGGATCTGCTCAACCCCATGCTTGAAGCCGGTCTCATTCAGCGGGTAGGCACGAGAAAGTCAGGTCGTTACATTCTCTCTCAATGAAGTAGCTCGCTCATCGGCCGCCTTTTGTCTGCCAGCCTCCCTAGCCGCTCCGCGCGCAAGACCCGGCCGCCTCACCGACTCGGCGGCGTCCGCAAACGTGACGCGACGTATTCGTCACGTCGCAGACCTTGCAATGCGGCTCCACATTACACCCGCCCGCCCCAGGCGCGCCGAGACGCGCCTCTTCCCGAGTTCGCGACGAATCGTCATGGATAATGAGAGCTGCAACGATGTGTCCCTCCTTTGTATACTGCCCCGGTGGGTCTCCACTCCAAACTTTCCTTCACCAGCTCTCTGAAGAGCGAACAACGCAGGGACTTCTATGAAGGCAACAAACCTATCGCTGTTTTGATGATCCTTATCGTGTTCCTCTTTCCAATCGTTGGAGTCTTCGTCATGGGTTTGTCCGGCGCGGTACTGGGAGTAGCCATTTCAGTCATAGGCTATTACCTGGTACCGTATGCTGTGCTCAAAATGCGTGAAGGGTAGGGAGTGTGTGTCCTGTTTTTCTGACAGAAAATTCCCGCGCATTGCGCTAGCCTAGGGGCCAATCTTCGAGTTTTTTGGACCCCGATACCGCACCGTCACCCAAACACTCTTTGGGAAAGAGTGTGTCTTACAGGATGCTCAAAAAGGCCAGCTATTGCACCTGGTCCCGCCCCAGGCGCGCCAAAGGCACGCCCCTTCCCGAGGCGAGGCCGCAGGAGAGAAAAAACCGCAGGCGTAGCACCATTTCACCCGCCCTCCCTGCGCCGACCAAGACCGGCTCTTTTCCCATCGCTACGTTGAGGATTTTTTCGAACCGAGAACGAAGTTGGTGGACCTTTTTCAGCATCCTGAACGGAGGAAGCATGCATGATTAAGATCACAGCGGCCGCCCAGGCACGTCTCCAACACTTACTCATTGAGCATCCGGAGGAACGGATCGTGCGGATCACAATTACGGATATGGACGAGGAGCGTTTCGCCATGAGCCTCACCCTGGAAAGCGGGCCACAGGCGGATGATGAGGTGCAAGATGTCAGCGGCCTCACCATCGCGATCCCCCAAAGCAGTGTTGCCCGGCTGGACGGCGTCACCCTCGACTATACCGACAGCGAGGGCTTTCAGCTTCACCATCCGAATCCGCCCATGCAAGAGCTACGGGTGATCTCACTCAACTGAGCACGCACCCCAGGCCGAGTATAGATCCCTCCTAGTGTCCTGACTCTTAAATGCCGTTCATAATTCTCCGGTCTTTCCCTCCCACCTTCACCTCTCCCCACTGTGGAGAAGGAGGGGAAAGAGGCGAGATCTCCCGTAAGTAATGTGGCGAACTTCGGAGACAGGACACTAGCTAAAGCCATGAATCGACTGCCTTGTATATACTTATCGGTACATGGGAGAGACGATGATCGCTAGTTTGAGAAGACTGTCCGGGCCGGTACTGGTG